>JBLHHD010000293.1:0-4684 GCA_047614605.1 Alteromonadaceae bacterium | reverse complement strand
CGTCTATAATTAACGCAAGTAAATGACCAGCTTTGGAGCGTATGAAGCTTTTCCTTAGTATATTATATTATCTTGTGTTACTTGTGTTATTTTTGTCGTTTGTCGTCTCGGCAGATGGGATCACAGAAAAGGGTTTAGAGCGCCTGTTAAGAAGTAAAATCCTCATGGCTCATGGTATTGCGGCCAATGACGTCATTGTTAATGCGGTATTATCACAAAATGTCAAACAAATGCCGATGCCTCAAGTCAGAGATCTTGATCGCAAATGGCGCACAGATAAAAGCCTCTCACCGTTAAAGCTAGAGCGCCATATGGTTGGAAATCGCTCACCAGCGAGAACTAAAATTTTCGTAAACAAGGCAAATTCTTTTGGCTTTAGTCATTCTAAAGCAAAAGGATTTAACGCCGTTTACGGACATTTTAGACTCGTCCTTGGCAATGTCTAAAATCGTTGACACTACCACAAAACCTTTTGTTGCGAATTCACTTTTTGTTTATCATTAAACCAGAACACTCTCAATTTTTAGACATTCTGGTGAGTCTATTTTCTAATCATATGGCGCTCTAGAGGGCCGAATGGTTAGATGGTGAGCAACCAGTGAGAACTGAAATGTTCTCAAAGCAGTTAAATTTACTGAGTTTAGTCATTCTAAAGCAAGTCAATTTAACGCACTTTGAGGATATTTCAGACTCATCCGTTAGGAAAAGTCTGAAAATAGTGCGAAATCGTTGCAAGAACTCAATCACAGCCATTAAATCACTCAAATTGAATCGTTTATAAGCACTATGTTCAAGCTTTCTGGTGGCTTAAAATCAAATCATTCGGTGCTCTAGTGTGCTGGCAATACGCATCGACATTGCCAGCGACGCTTCACTTTCGAGCACCAAATCTGCCAAGGCATTTTGCATCAGGGGCTGCTCAGTGAGCAACTTGTCAAAAGCCGACCGTCCGGCACAATGATGAGTGACTTGTGCCACTGCCTGACGCATTGAAGCTGCCGAACCAATCATGCAATCAAAACGGGTCATCGCCACCATATCGAGAATAACCGCCACTCCACGGCCTTCTTCACCTATCAGCCAACCCATAGTCCCGCGTAACTCAGTTTCGCTGGACGCATTGGACACATTGCCCATTTTGTTTTTAAGCGGCTGAATTTGCAGCGGGTTTTTAGTGCCGTCCGGTCGACAGCGCGGCACCAAAAAACAACCTATGCCCTGACTTGTTTGAGCCAGCACCAAAAAGGCATCACACATGGGTGCCGAAACAAAATATTTGTGACCAACCAGCTCATACACCTGTCCCGGCCCACCACTTTCAAGCGGATAAGCCCAGGTGGTATTGGCTCACACGTCCGAGCCACCTTGTTTTTCGGTCATTGCCATACCAATGGTCAATCCGCTTTTTTGGCTGGCTCGAATATTACGCGGATCATATTGCCCAGCCATTATTTTAGGGATACATTCGGCAAAAATAACCAATGTTGAATATACCGATGCAATAATCTGGCAGTTTTTACTATTCTCACTAATACTTAGATCAATCCTCAAAGAAGAACTTCGCCAATAAAGAAACGATAATAGTTAAAGGTTAAAGGTGTTGCTATGGTTAGTCATTTTACCTATAAAAGATTTATCACTATTTTATATAGTGCCACATTATTTGTACTGTTACCAATCACTGTACAAGCAAACGAAGAAGATGATGATATTTTAGGTAGTTTAAGTCTTGAAAGTTTGCTCAATATGACGGTTTCATCTGCTTCAGGGGTAGAAGAAAGCCTCAGAGATGCACCCGCTGCAATGGTTATAATCACTGCTGATGACATTACAAAACGTGGTTATACCGGCTTATGGGAGATTTTTGCCGACTTACCCGGTTTTGACGTCATCCATACTGGCCAAAATGTTCAGGCGACGGCATACCAGCGAGGTTACCGGACACCCTGGACCCAACGCACCCTATTTTTGGTTAACGGCAAATCCGATTTTAATCTATGGAGTCACAGTGCCAACTTTTCGAATCAATACGGGCTACAAAATGTTGAACGGGTGGAGGTTTTGTATGGTCCTGCCGGTGCTGTTTATGGCCCTAATGCCTTTTTAGGAGTCGTTAACCTCATCACCAAACGCCCGCAAGATATTGAAGAAGACTATATCAATGTCAGTTTACAAACGGGCAGCCACAGTACCAAAGCAATGGACCTGGCAGCAGGTGGTAATTTTGGCGAATTTAAGGCCACCATCAGCTATAAAACCTATAACAGCGACGAAGCCGGACTGGACGATTTAGCTCCCTGGGGGTTTTTAACCGATGAGATTTTTTCTAACCGAACCATTTGGGGAGCAGTGCTGGATCATTCCGCCCGAGGTATTGCGTATGGCAGTTACGCCAATCTTACCAATGAAGATGGCCTGATAGCCGAGGTTAATTATCAAAACTTCACCGTCGGTTTTACAGATTATGACTTAAAATCGGGTTATGGCGGTTATTATGCCGCTGACCATGGTCAGGCCAATGATAGCTGGCAAAATGGCAATCAACAGATTTATGTTGAACACAAAGCCAAAGTCGGTGAACAACTAACCATCAAAACCCTGGTTTCAAGAAGAGAAAGTTCGACAGGCGGTGGCTGGGCCGAGGCCGAGCCGGATTGGAATGTTGATCAGGTGATCAACTCGCCTTCTTTTGTCAGTATTTCAGACTGGAACAGTTTCAGTACTGCCCGCTTGTTCAAACAAGATTATGAGTATGGCTGGTCAGACACCTTCAGGCTTTCTGGTGGGATCAAATACGAAAAAAAGGCACTCAACAAGGCGTATGAAATTTGCTATTACTGGTCAACTGCATTTTGCTCAGCCCCCGGTGCTAGTGACAGCGCTAGTTGGCCGACAGAAAATGGCCCAGGAATTTATCACAGCAGTGCTGAGAACATAGTCATAGGCCCTTCAACCCGCGACAAACCGACTGCCATCAACGTCGTCGATACCTCAGATAAAGGGTTATATGTTCAGGGCATTTGGGACCTGAACAACTGGCGTATCAATGCAGGTATACGCTACGACCGCAACAACTTGTATGGCAGCACCACCAACCCCAGAGCCTCTGCCGTATGGAAAGTCACCGACCGGGGTACCATTAAATTACTCTATGGTGAAGCTTTTCAGGAACCGGCCCCGACGCAGTTATTTGGCGGTTGGACCGGACGGGCAGCCAACCCCGACCTGCAACCCGAAGAAATGCGCAATATTGAGTTGGTACTGATGTATCAAAGTGATTTTATGCTCCATGACATTTCGTTGTACCGCTCAGAATTTGAAAACGTGATTAAAGAAGAAGCCGAAAATGCAGGCACCCGGGATATTTGGGGAGTCGAATACCGGGGTAATTTCAGTTTTAATCACTTTTTAGACGACAGTGAAGACATCAGTGGTTACCTCAATTACACCTACACCAAAACCGACAGCAGTATTCATTACGACTTTAATGCTGGTGACTGGGTAGAAGGAGCCGATGAAATTGGCGATATTGCCCCGCACAAAATTAATGCCGGACTAAACATCCCTGTGGGTGAAGCGTTTAATGCTAACGTCAGAGTTAATTATGTATCAGACCGTGAGTTATACAGCCGTAACCCGCTAAGTGATCAAAGTCGTCCAGATGGCGGTCGCGAAGCCCAAAGTTACCTGACCATGGACATTAATCTGATTTATCACTTTGGCCCTGCCGAACTGGCGCTTAAAGTCAAAAACTTGTTTGATAAAAGCTATTATCATCCGGGTGCCGAGGCGGCTAATTCTGGTGATGATTTTACCCGCAGAGCCTTGGGTTATAACAATTCGTTAATTCCTCAGGATGGACGAAACTGGTTGTTCAGTCTTAAGTTGGGGTTTTAGCTGGGGGTTGATTGCGATTACAGTTGTAGTTTTTGGGCGAGCCATTTTTTAAGCAAATTGCTCGCCTCCTTGGTAGCCATTTATCGCGGCACAGAGGAAGTTCCCAAAAAATGATTAGTTCGCATTAATGTTTAATGGAGCCAAAGTCATTTTTGCGTTGCCGCTTGCACCATAACGGTTGGTGTAAGTAGTGTCTTTTAAGATAGTGTAGAAAACGTCAACGTAGTCGTCATCATTGCTGAACCATCCATCAGGCATCGCTTTGATAATACCGCTGGTGATCGGTGGAATAACGCTGTAACCCTGAACGGTTGGATCTGGGGTCGCTCTTAAAATAGCTCCGGCAGCATCAAGTAATGCCAACGCCAAATCTTTGTAGTTAGTGTTATCGTCATGTTCCATGATGATCATGTCGGCAACAGCCCAACGATAACGATCCCAGTAAACCATGATTTGGTTAGGGTAGTATGTTTTGCCATCCTCATCTAGATAAGGCATATCAACGATATCAAGGATTGGCTCAACACGCTCAGCACTAACCCCATTAACTACCGCATAAACCTCAGCATTACCAGAGATCCACGGCTCCTGATCGTCATTCAACGACACTTTTTGCATTACGCTGGTTTCTAATACGTCACCAGCTGTGGTAACCATAGTTGGCGCATCAGCACTGATATCTTTACTCAAACCAGAGTGAGCAGCAAAGACTTCACGCATCAATTGAAGACCGGCTTTTAATACCAATTACATTAACTCACTAAGCTATTTTGGTATCCACTCTAAA
>JBLHHD010000292.1:0-4687 GCA_047614605.1 Alteromonadaceae bacterium | reverse complement strand
GGGTATCCCTCACAGCGTACCCGCTGTAACCGTTAACCGCTTATGTGGTTCGTCAATGCAGGCATTACACGATGCCACTATGGGTATTCAAACCGGCATGGGTGATGTATACCTGATTGGTGGTGTTGAGCACATGGGTCACGTACCAATGACTCATGGTGTTGATTTTCACCCAGGGATGTCAAAAACCGTGGCTAAAGCGTCTGGCATGATGGGTTTGACCGCAGAAATGCTGGGTAAAATGCATGGCATCAGCCGTCAAATGCAGGATGAGTTTGGTGCTCGTTCGCATCGTTTGGCTCATCAAGCAACCATTGAAGGGCGTTTTGCCAACGAGATTGTAGCGATTGGTGGTCATGATGCCGATGGTATCTTGCGTTCAATCAGCTCTGATGAAGTTATTCGTCCAGAGACTACCGTTGAAGGTTTGGCGGCTTTACGTCCGGCATTCGATCCGGTCAATGGCACAGTAACGGCAGGTACTTCATCTGCTTTGTCAGATGGTGCTTCAGCGATGTTGTTGATGGAAGAAGAAAAAGCCATCGCAATGGGTTTGACTATTCGTGCCCGCGTTAAATCAATGGGTATTGCGGGTTGTGATCCATCAATCATGGGTTACGGTCCGGTTCCTGCGTCGAAAAAAGCGTTGAAAATGGCTGGTTTGAGCATTAGCGATATCGGCATGGTCGAATTAAACGAAGCGTTTGCTGCTCAGTCTTTACCCGTCATTAAAGACTTGGGATTAAGCGATAAAGTTGACGACATGGTTAACCTAAACGGCGGCGCAATTGCACTGGGTCACCCATTGGGTTGTTCAGGCTCACGTATCTCAACCACCCTAATCAATTTGATGGAAGCTAAAGACGTACAATTTGGTCTGGCGACGATGTGTATTGGTCTGGGGCAGGGTATTGCGACTATTTTTGAACGTCCTTAAAAAACGTTTTTTGAAGCGATAAAAACCGGCTACTGGCCGTTCCTTTTTTTGTGGGAGCGGCCACAGCGTAGCCTCCGTGCCGCGAAAGCGGTCAAAGACAAACCACTCACTTAATCTAAACACCATTTATTGCCCCGAACAGACCAACTCCTACCCCTTATCAAACCCAACAAACCCATTGTCCCACCGCCTCAAAAACTGTACCATCATTGGCATGATATTCGGAGGTGTGGCAGGTACTTGCTGGCCGCTTGCCGTGGTAACCAACAATAAAAGAGTTAATGAATGTCAACACCTGCCTGTTTGTACACTTTAGTTACCTTTGCCAGTCACTGGGGCAGTCGCTTTGGGGGTATTAATGCCTTTAACAGCGATTTTTTGGCCGCGATGGGCGTTGCCTTTTATGGCAAGGTTGAAGTGATTTGTGTGGTCAATACTTGTGACGATGCTGCAGTCACAGCCGCTAAAAACAGCAACGTTACCTTGTTGCAATTACCTTTTGAACCCAAAGACCCGCATATGGGCGAAGCTGAGGCCACCGCCGCTATTGGCGTACTCAAAGAAAGATTCGACTTTGACTCGCAAAACACCATCTGGCTGGGCCATGATCGCATTACCGGACAAGCCGCATTAACCGCCAGGGCAGAAATGGGTGGCCGCTCGGCGCTTATTCATCATATGAGTTATGACCATTACGAAGCGTTTGCCGAAAATGCTCAAACCGCCAAAACCAAAAACAATCAACAAAAAAAACTGTTTAAACAAGCCGATATCGTCATGGGGGTTGGGCCGTTATTGCGTGATGCGCTGGAGGATATGCTCGACAGCGATGCGGTGAACATGTTGATACCTGGTTTGGCTGATATAGAACCTAAAAAACTCCTGCCCAAAACCTTCTCTATGTTTGTTAGTGGTCGTTTGGCTGACGATGCGGCCAAAGTAAAACAAGGTTATTTGGCGGTTGCCGCTTTTGCTCAAAGTTACAAACAAGCACAACTAGCCGAGCAACCTGAGGCATTGTTAAAACGCCCTAAATTGTTGATGCGAGGGGTTAACTTTGATTTAAATGACCCACAAGATCAGAATGTTGCGGCCTCAGAACAAAATCTGCAAAAATTTGCTCACAGCTATGCAGACAGCATGATTAACTTACAAGCCTTGCCTTATACCACCGACAGAACAGAATTATTCGATGATCTCAAAGCCGCCAGTGTTGCCGCCATGCCCTCGTGGCACGAAGGTTTTGGTTTGGTGGCGTGGGAAGCTATTGCCGCAGGTGTGCCGCTGATATTAAGCAAGCATAGCGGTGTGTATGACTTGATTGTCGAAAAACACGGCGGATTTGAAGAGGGCTTCGTCGAAGTCGTTAATGTTGGTGGTAATGTTGAGGACCCTTATTTTTCAGAAACTGACTTAACCAACGTTTGCACCGCTATTAATAACATCGCCAAAAACCCAACCAAAGCCCGGGAGCGAGCATTGAGATTACGCAGTGAGTTAATGGTTTATAGCTGGGCAAAGTGTGCCGAAGACGTCGCGGGCTTTTTTAGCTGGCCTATCGAAAAAGGGGTTGGCGAAAAGGTAGTAGAAGAAGTATCTGAAAGAATAGAGGAAAAAGCACCAGAACTAGCACCGGAACTAGCACAAGAACCAGCACCTGCTAAGATGACAGCTGCGGTGGACATTGCTGGGTTTGCCATGCCCAAAGCCTTTTATAGTAGCAGCTCGGCAATTTCGATGTTATTACGGGCCAGCGAAGCCGTGGTACCATTTGACCAACTGCGCCAACCTGAGCTGGATAAACTACACCAATGGGCAAGTGACAGTGAGTTTACTATTAGCTTGCGGCTGATCACTGGCGAAGGCGGTACAGGTAAAACCCGTCTTGCCAGCCAGTTATGTAACGAATTAAAGCTGCAAAACTGGACCGTTGGTTTTTTAGACCGTAACCGTAATGCTGCCGAACTGGCAAAAACCTGGCAAGGGTTACAAGCGACTGATAAACCCTGCTTGCTGGTGGTTGATTATGCCGAAACCCAGTCAAGCGAACTCATTAACCTGTTAAAGCACATGCTAAACAGCGGCACGACCCAAAATATCCGTCTGTTATTGCTCGCTAGAGATGGCGGTGATTGGTGGTCAAGTTTGCCAAGTACTGTTCCAGGTACTTCCCTCGAAGATTTGCTGATAGGTCGCCGGGCATCTGGCCCATTTGTTGTGCCTGCGCTTTATCAACAATTGGCCGACCGTCAACAAGGCTATCAAAACGCCCTTGATGCTTTTGCTGATGTATTAAAGCTGCAAAGCCCCGCCGTAGTGCCCGACCTTACGGGTGAGCACTTTAGCAACGCCCTATATATTCAAATGTCAGCCTTGCTAACCTTATATGGCGAGCTGCCCCACTCGGCAGATGGCATAACTAAAGCGGTATTAATTCACGAACAAAAATATTGGAATGCCGCCTTAACAAGCCAAGGATTTAGCACCGCTATGGGCTTAAACGCCCGAAAATTGCTGGCATTGGTCACTTTGGCTGGGCACTTTGAAACCTATAGAGAAGCGCAAAAATATTGGCAAGTCGTCGATAAAAGCGTTATGCCAGCGGCAGAGTTTCGTCGCCTATTCGAATGTTTGGAACAGCTTTACCCGGCAACCCATGGCTTGCAGGCGGTTAAACCTGATTTGTTAGGCGAAGCCCTGTTGGCTGATATGCTCACCAAACAAGCCGGACCGGGGTTGTTGACGGCTGTGTTAAATAGCTCATCATCTGATGTGATTAAATCACATGCTCTGACGGTATTGGCCCGCTTGTCATTATATAAACCCGAACTTGATAGTGTTGTGATTGATGCCATGGCTGAGCATTTAGCTGGGGTAACTCAGGTGATTGTCTCGGTAGCGGTAGAGTCTCAAAGCCGTTTACCCAGCTTTGTTATTGCTGCATTGGGGCAATTAGGCGTTAGCCAACAAAACGCAGTCGCTGGGTTGTTTAAAAGCCTGATAATGCATGATTCACAGGCGTTGAATGGGGTGAGCTGTGAGGTTAGGCGACTTATTTATCAAAAGGTTAAAAAGAGATTTGATCGTAAACCTAACGATATTAAGGTATGGGCTGAGTATGCGAATCACGCTCATGACTATGGCTTATCTTTGTATTATATGGGGGATGTTAAAGCTGCATGTGCAATGAGTCAAATTGCTGTGGATATTAGTGCAGAATTGGTAAAGCGTGATGCTAGTAAGTATGAAGCGGGTTATGCAGATAAATCAAACAACTATGCAAATCTATTGAATAATTTGGGCCAAAATAAAGAAGCGATGAAATATGATGAAGAAGTCTTGGTTATTCGTAAAAAACTTGCAGAGAAAAGTCCGGGGCATTACGAGGCCAGTTATGCGCTCTCTTTATACAATTATTCAAGTCGATTAGCAATTACAGGACAATATGAAGCTGCGAGGGAGTCTAGTGAAAAAGCTTTGGTCATTTACAAGCGATTTGCTGAGCAAAAACCTGATCGCTACGAGGTAGATTATGCTGATGCTTTAAAAAATTATTCAATCACCCTAAGTAATCTAGGGCAATATCAAGCTACGCAGGAGTTGATTAAAAAAGCCTTGGTTATTTACCAACGACTTGCCGAGCAAAACCCTGACCGTTATGAGGCAAATTATGCTGATGCTTTAGCCAGTTATTCAAATCAATTGATCGATTTGGGAAAATATGCTTTGGCGCTCACCAATCAAAAAGCT
>JBLHHD010000291.1:0-4689 GCA_047614605.1 Alteromonadaceae bacterium | reverse complement strand
ACGTCGACTTTGCTGAGCGTAAAATCACCCCTTTAAAGTCATCGTTAAGCAGCTTTTCGACACTTGCGGCCAAATCAGCGGCAAACTGCACATCCATCAGATTTACCAGCGAATCGGGTTTATCAAAAATCAGGTGAACGATTTTATCACTGTCTTTTTCATATTTGATTGAGTTAGTTAAATTCATCTGCTGCTCCTTATACCCGCTCGATTATCGTGGCAATACCCATACCACCACCAACACATAATGTTGCCAAACCCCGGTGTAAATCTCGCGCTTCAAGTTCATCCAGTAAAATGCTGATGAGCATTGCCCCCGTGGCACCCAAAGGATGTCCCATGGCAATGGAGCCGCCATTAACGTTGACTTTATCCGGGTCAATTTTGAGTTCTTCAATAAATCGTAATACCACTGAGGCAAAGGCTTCGTTAACTTCAAAAAGGTCTATGTCGTCGATCGTTAACCCAGCCACTTCGAGTGCTTTAATCGCAGCAGGTGCAGGGCCTGTTAGCATGATAGTTGGGTCGGTACCCACCAGTGCAGTGGCTATTATTTTGGCTCTGGGTTTGAGACCAAATTGTTCAGCCGCTTGTGCCGAACCGATTAATACAGCCGCCGCTCCATCGACAATACCAGACGAATTACCTGGGGTATGTAAATGCTGAATGTGTTCTATCTGGTGATATTTTTGTTTGGCGACATGATCAAAACCCAACGCACCTGCTTTGGCAAAAGAGGGTTTAAGCCCCGCCAGAGTTTCGAGCGAGCAATCGGGGCGGACCAACTCGTCGTGATCCAAAATCACCATACCGTTGCTATCGAGCACCGGCACTATTGATTTAGCAAAGGCTTTGCGTTGCCAGGCACTGGCGGCTTTTTGGTGAGACAATACTGCAAAACCATCTAATTGCATCCGGCTGAAACCGCCTAAAGTTGCAATTAAATCGGCACCTATACCCTGAGGCATGTAACCGGTTTTAAGGCTGGTTTGCGGGTCAAATGCCCACGCCCCGCCATCTGAGCCCATCGGCACTCGCGACATCGATTCGACGCCACCTGCTACTACCAGGTTTTCCCAACCGGAGCGCACTTTCATTGCCGCCATATTGACCGCTTCAAGTCCTGATGCGCAAAAGCGGTTTAGGGTGACACCTGCACAGTTATCATGCCAGCCAGCCACTAGAGCCGCTGTTTTGGCAATATCAGCCCCTTGATCGCCAATCGGTGTCACGCAGCCAATCACAATGTCATCGATATATTGGCTGTCAAACGGGTTACGTTGTTGCAGGGTTTTTAGCAGGTTGCCTAACAGGTTAACGGGTTTTACTTCATGCAATGCACCAGTGGCACGGCCCCTTCCACGGGGGGTGCGAATGGCATCAAAAATATAGGCTTGATTCATAGCAGGCTCAGTCAAATCATCGTTTGACCATAATACTAGTCGTGGCCAATTAGTCTATGGCAAATCGCTACCTATCGTCCTAACACTCACATCCCTGTGATTGATTATTGCTGACTTTAAATAAAGAAGTGGCCTTTTCCCTTGACTGGCAAAGCAGCAAAATCAACGATGTTAAAACCCGTACGTTGAGTGTATCGGTGCTGTTGCGGTATTGATGCGGTATTGATGCGGTATTGATGGTTAAAGGTTAGGAGCAAGAGCTAAGCTCTCGCTCCTAAGCGACTCTACTTCTCTTGTGCCAGGGCACGAGCGATCGTACGAATACCCAAAGCACTACCACCGGCAGACCATAAGCCATTCGGGCTGTTGTTAAATGCTGAGGCCAGGTCCATATGTACCCAACCGTCGCCATCATTTGGCACAAAACGAGATAAGAACCCTGCAGCGTTGCTCGCACCACCAAAACCACCGCCTTTTTGTGAACGACTGTTGGCCGTATCAGCATAAGCGGACGGACAGTTACCCTGATGCCACTTTTCAAGCGGTAACGGCCAGGCATTTTCATTTTCTTGATTGGCATAGGCCAACATCCGCTGTTGCAGCGCTTTGTCTAAACCAAACAAGGCGTAATATTCAGTACCCACAGCCGTCAGTGCAGCACCGGTAAGTGTTGCCGCATCAATAATCAAGCTGGCACCCGTCTCTCCTGCTGCCATCAAACCGTCAGCCAGTACAATACGTCCCTCGGCATCAGTATTAACGACTTCAACGGTAGTGCCGTTTTTGTAGGTTAAAATGTCGCCTAGTTTGTAGGCATCACCATTAATCAGGTTCTCTGCACAACACAAAATCAATTTAACTCGTTTGTTAAGCCCCCGGCTAATCGCCAGCGCCAAACCACCGGTAACCGTTGCTGCACCACCCATATCGCATTTCATGGTTGCCATACTTTCGCTGGCTTTAATTGAATAACCGCCACTGTCAAAGGTGATACCCTTACCGACCAAAGCCGCGTCAACTGGCGCGTTTGCATCACCGGTTGGGTTGTAATCAAGTATCAGCATTACGCCCGGACGTGGGCTGCCACGACCGACGGCATGAATACCGTTCCATTGTTTTTCGAGTAATTGATCACCGATGATCAATTCGTAACTCACCTGGTCAGGGGCTAAAGACTCGATAAAGTCGGCTGACAGTTGCGCCAATATTTCGGGGGACATTTCATCGGGGGTTTGATTAACGGCATCACGGGTCCAGGCCATTGCCGCCTGACGGCCATTTAATTCTTTGATATCATCCGCAGAACCTGGTGCCCAGCTGACATTGTTTAATTTTTTCGGGGTCGCGAACCCTTGTGCAAATGACCACTGATACTCCAGCAACCAACCACTGTCGGTAAGTTCGACGGCGCTGATGCCTTGCCCTTCAATTCGTCGGGCGGCTCGCTGAATAGTATTCAGGGCATTATCGAGGCTCATGTGAATAACAAAACCGCCATTATCTACCGACAATATTGCATTATCACCCCATTGGGCGGGTGCTGGTGCCGAACTCAATTTCACTTTCATCATTTGGGTCATCATTTGGGTCATCATTTTTGCTCAAATCTAGTATAGTGTCGCCTAGTCTACTACAGCCCATATGAGTTCTAAATGAAATTTTCCTCTGACCTGCAACAAGCCAGATTAATCAAACGTTACAAACGCTTTTTGGCCGATATTCGCCTTGATAATAACGAAATCATCACCATTCATTGCCCCAACACCGGGGCTATGACAGGTTGTGCCAGCGAAAATGACCGGGTGTGGTATTCGACCAGCAGCAACCTCAAACGTAAATACCCCAACACCTGGGAGGTAAGTCAAAACGCTCAGGATCAGTGGTTTTGTGTCAATACCACTCAAGCCAATCACATTGTCAAAGAAGCCATTGAACAAGGCCAAATTAAGGCGCTGTGTGGGTACGATAAATTACGCAGCGAAGTTAAATACGGTGAAGAAAATAGCCGTATTGATTTATTGTTACAAGATGATGCAACAGACAAGCGCGTAGGCAAAGCCGATTGTTATATTGAAGTTAAGTCGGTGACTTTACTGGGCGAAGACGGCCAAGGTTACTTTCCTGATGCTGTCAGTACCCGGGGACAAAAGCACATCAGAGAATTAATCAGCATGATCGAAGCAGGGCATCGGGCGGTTTTATTCTTTTTAGTTCAACATGAGGGGATTAAACAAATGAGCCCTGCCCGCCATATCGATCTAAAATATACCGAACTACTTGAGCAAGCGATTGAACAGGGTGTTGAGGTATTATGCTACCGTACCAATATCAACGAAAAGACCATCGTTATTGATCAACGTATCGGTTTTTCGATGGTTTAATCGGATCAACCGACGAGTAGCTATCGTCATTTGATTGTAGTTTATTTTGCTTGAACATCGTTACAGGGGTTGGTTTGTAGTGATACAGCACCAATATAGACCTGCGCTGATTTTAAAACCTTTATATGCCCAAGTAACTTGGGTATATAAACATCACGATTTTATCATCGCGTTGAATTTAACCATTTAACCCAAATGCAGTTATTATTGCGCTATGGCTGATTTTAATTGCTATAACCAGATGAATTTGCTATACATACCCGCCATATTTTTGGTGCCTGGATATTAGGAGACATTTTATGCCCCAAGGCAAAGAAGTTAAAGCTCGCGGCATATTAGCTGAAGCTGGTGTAGACCCTTACAAAGAGGCTGCCGGCGAAGAATATATGTGCGACAAACAGCACAATCATTTCAGAGTGATCCTCGAAGCATGGCGCTCTCAACTTAGACATGAAGTTGATCGCACCTTGAGCCACATGAAAGATGATGCTGCCAATTATCCTGATCCAGTAGATCGTGCGGCCCAGGAAGAAGAGTTTGCATTAGAATTACGAACCCGCGACCGGGAACGTAAACTAATCAAGAAAATTGAGAAAACGATTCAATTGATTGAACAAGATGATTTTGGCTTTTGTAAGTCTTGCGGTATTGAAATTGGTATTCGTCGACTTGAAGCCAGACCAACAGCTGATTTATGCATTGAATGCAAAACATTGGCTGAAATCAAAGAAAGACAAATGGGCGGATAAGTTATCGGCTTCGTGTCAGCTGTCAGATTAACCTCACAGTAAAACATGAACGATCCTCATCCAATCACCTGTCATAAGGGAGCCTCGGCTCCCTTTTTTATTGCTAGGTATTTATGACTCCATTGGTATTAACTTCGACCCCCGCAGACAAACAAC
>JBLHHD010000290.1:0-4702 GCA_047614605.1 Alteromonadaceae bacterium | reverse complement strand
GTTCGTAACATTATCGAACGTACCGAACAGAAGCATTTGAAACTGGCTACTGAAATTCCAGCGGGCATGACAGACTCTACTGTTTTCCTTAAATGGCTCAAGCATGATGTTATTGAGCCACATGGTGTTAATAGCCACGCTTTGTTCGACTTGTTCGATAACGACGACTTGTCTGACGAAGAAGTTCGTTACTTCCTGTCTAACTACCGTGTAAACATGGAACGCTTCCACCTACATGTTGCTGCTTACAGCTTGATTGTACCTTTTGAAATGCGTGAAGAGTTGTACGAAAATCTGCATGACGAGTTTGGTGAAGGTAACTTCGATGAAGCGCATCCTAATTTGTTTGAACCAATGATGGATCACTTTGGTGGTACTAAAGATGGCGATACCAACCCAGAAACTTGTCACCTGTTGAATACTAAAATCAACTTGTGCTGGTTCGGTGACGGTTTACATCATGGTATGGGTGGCATGGGCGCACTGGAATTGAGTATTCCTTTCCAGCAAAAACGTGTTCTGGGTCATTTACGTCGTCGTGGTTTGAGCGAAGAATTGCTTAAATTCTTTGTTGTTCATTGTGAACTTGACACTGACCATGGTGACGGCTGGTTTGCAGCAGGTCAACCTTACATGAACACTCCTGCAGAGTTCCAAAAAGTATTTGCAGCTGCTGTACGTATGTTGGATGCTCGTGAAGGTGTTTACCAAGGTATCCTTGATGGTATCATGGCAAATCGTAAAGCCTAATCGAATCTGCAAGGTCAAACTGCCCGCTTAAATTCAGTGGGTAGTTGTCTTGTACACGGTGATGTAAATTTGACATCCAAAAGGGAAGCCTGCTCAGGCTTCCCTTTTTTGTTTATTTGGGAATAATTATGAGTGATACGTTTAATCTCAATAAAGATCAGCTGGTAAAAAAAGAAAAGGCACGGATGGAACGTGAGCTGGCGGCTTCAAACAACTGGTCTGTTAAAGAAAGGGTGGCATTAACTTGCCGAATTTTGTTTGCTAAAGGTCATGACTCGGGATTGTCCGGGCAGATCACCACCATTGCTGATGAGCCAGGGACTTTTATTACCCAGCAACTGGGCTATGGTTTTGATGAGATCACCCCGTCAAATCTGTTGACGGTTGATGAGAACTTAAATGTGTTGGCTGGTCAGGGAATGCCTAATCCAGCTAACCGTTTTCATTCGTGGATATACCGGGCACGCCCTGATGTTCGCTGTATTATCCATACTCACCCGATTTATACCTCTGCATTGTCCATGCTTGAAGAACCCCTAAAAGTATCTCATATGGATGCTTGTGTGTTATTTGATGATGTTGCTTTTTTACCTCGTTGGCCGGGGATCCCCGTGGGTAATGAAGAAGGTGAAATGATTTCATCCACTATCGGCGACAAGCGGGCTTTATTGTTGGCTCATCACGGCTTGGTTGTGGTTGGTAGTAGTATTGAAGAAGCGTGTGTGGTGGCAGTACAATTTGAACGAGCAGCCAAGCTGCACATGATCGCTGCCGCTGCGGGTAAAATTGCTGATATTTCACCAGAGCTTGCCAGCGAAGCGCATGACTGGGTATCTACCGAACGCCGTCATAGTGCCACGTTTGGTTATTTTGCCCGACAGATTTTAAAAGCCGAACCCGACTGTTTGAGTGAATAAGTTCGAGCTAATCGGTTTGAGTGAGTAAAATTTAACTCACACCCAGACTAAAAATACTGGTACCGCTTGTTATCACCCAGTGAGGTACACCATCAATGTTTTGCTGGTGTGCTATCTCGGCCAATTGATAATAAACATTACGGTGTAAGGTGGCTTGTAGTCCCCGGTGCACGGTTAAATAGGGCTGTTGCCCGTTTGCTTCACCATGGCATAACGGGTATTGCTCACTGAGAATAAATTCATCACCGACATTAGTACTAAAGATAACCACTTGACCCTGTAAACTCGATTGCAGTTGCCATTGGGTGATAATAAAAGGGTGTTGTTCTACCTTAATACGGACTTTTTCAACGGGTGTCACTAAATAATATTGATCATCTTGTCGTGTCAGTACTGAGGCAAATAATTTGACCAGTGGCATCCGACTGATGGGACTGTCCATATACCACCAGGCACCATCTTTTTTTATTTCGATGGGCATATCACCGCAAAATGGCGGGTGCCATTGTTCAACCGCAGGATGCTGGTTTTGCTGGTCAAGTTGGTGGATCAGGTCCTTAATGTTCATCGGTTAGGGCGTTGCCTTGTGGCCTTCTTTACAATGGTCACAGCTTCTACTACATTGCAAAGAAACACAAGAGGCTGATAATAAAAGTATGAAACCTGGGATCTCTATTTTTCGTGATCGTAGCGGGGTGGCGCATGTTAAGGCGACATCTTTAGCTGACTTGTACTGGGGGCAAGGGTTTGCCCATGGCACCGACCGTTTAATGCAGATGTGTTTAATGCGGGTGTTAGGTCAGGGGCGAGTGTGTGAGCTACTGAGTGATGATGATGAAAGCCTGGCTATCGATCGCTTTTTCAGGCGGATGAACTGGTCGAAAAACGTCACTAAAGAACTCGAAAAACTCAATGCCGAAGATCATGCGGCTATCGAGTCCTACTGTCAGGGCGTTAATGCCGCACTGGCAAAATCTTATCCTTGGGAGTTCAGGCTGCTGGGTTATCAACCCGATGTCTGGAAACCTAAAGATTGCTTGTTGATGTCACGAATGCTCGGTTACCTGACGCTGGCTCAGTCTCAGGGCGAAATCGAACGTTTATTTGTCGAGATGGTGCAAGCCGATATCAGTGAAGAAAAACTCCATGCTTTGTTTCCCGACATCCTGGAAGGATTGGACATCGAGTTACTCAAAAAAGTCACTCTTGGCGAGCGTATCGTCAAACCGGCATCGTTATGGAATCAATCAATTCCGCGTATGATGGCGTCAAATAACTGGGTGCTTCACGGCAGTAAAACCCAGTCGGGTAAACCAATGTTGGCTAACGACCCTCACCTTGAAGCGAATCGTTTGCCAAATGTCTGGTATGAAGTGGTTTTGATTGGCAATGATCGCTATATGATGGGCGCTTCTTTACCCGGAGTCCCCGGGGTATTGTCAGGACGAAATAATGATGTTTCGTGGGGAGTCACTTACGCTTTTATCGACAGCATTGATTCGTGGGTCGAACACTGTGAGTCGGGTCGCTATTTTCGGGCAGCTAAACAAAGCTGGCATGAGTTTGAGGTGCGTAAAGAAGTGATCCGGCGCAAAGATAATCCGTCGGTAGCGATTAATTGTTATGAAAATGAGCATGGCTTGCTAGATGGTGATCCCAATGTAGCGGGTTATTATTTGTCGACACTGTGGGCAGCCAATGATTCAGGGGTTGGCAGTATCACCACGGCGATGAATATGTGGCATGTTGAGAATGTTCAGCAGGCGAGGGAACAAATTTGCAAGGTAGAGACTGGCTGGAGCTTTGTGATGGCCGACAGTCATGGTGATATTGCCTTTCAAATGACTGGTAATGTGCCGATCCGTAAAAAAGACATCAGTGGCTTTGTGCCATTACCAGGGTGGGATGAAAGCAATAACTGGCAGGGTTTTTATCCACCTCACCTGCTACCCAAATGTACCAATCCTCCCGAGGGGTATTTTGTGACCGCCAACAATAACCTTAATGAGTATGGTACGGTCAAACCCATCAATATGGCGATGGGGGATTATCGTGCCAGACGTATTTCACAATTGCTGCAAGAAACCAAGCGGGCTAAATGTGCCGACATGTACAAAATTCAGTTTGATGTTTATTCGCTGCAAGCCGAGCTGTTTATGGCAATACTTAAACCGCTATTGCCCGATACGAGTCAGGGACGGATACTTAAAGACTGGGACTTTAACTATGACGCTCAATCTCAGGGCGCTTATTTATTTGAGCTGGTACTGAAGTGTTTATACCATGATGTATTTGCGGTTAACGGTATGGGTGAAAAAGTAGTTAAATACCTGAGCAAGGAGTCAGGTACGTTTGTTGATTTTTACGCTAACTTTGATCAACAGCTTTTACTGGAAACATCGGTGTGGTTTGAAGGTAAAACCCGAGATGAGATATTTACGGTCGCCGCCACCCGTGCGTTAAAATTGCCCCCGAAAAAGTGGGGGAAGGTACAGCAGATCACACTTGAGAACATTTTCTTTGGTGGTAATATGCCGGATATGCTTGGCTTTGATAAAGGCCCGCTAACCGTCATCGGCGGCAGAGCAACGGTTCATCAGGGACAAATTTATCGTAGTGGTGGACGACAAACGACCTTTATGCCATCGATTCGCATGGTGACTGACATGAGCCGCCATGAGTTACACAGTAATTTACTCGGAGGACCTTCTGATCGACGTTTTAGCAAATGGTATGATTCAGATATTGGTGCCTGGCAAAGAGGTGTTTATAAACTGATATCGCCAATGCCCAAAAGTAAGCAAAAGTTTAAGTGATTTTGTTCGTTGGGATATAAGCTGGCAATAAACGAATCAAAAACGTCATGCCGTGGGCGTCTTGGTTGTTGAGTTGCTTGTTACAACCAAAGTAGATACTAGAGCGCCATATGGTTAGAAAATAGACTCACCAGAGTGTCTAAAAATTGAGAATATTCTGGTTTAATGATAAACAAAAGTGAATTCGCAACAAAAGGTTTTGTGGTAGTGTCAGCGATT
>JBLHHD010000289.1:0-4709 GCA_047614605.1 Alteromonadaceae bacterium | reverse complement strand
TTTTACTATTTAACTGGAAAAAGCGCGTAAAATAGCCAAATCCAGATTTTCCTCAGTCGAGTCTCATTCTCGGACAGGCTCCTAGGTTCAGCAAGTGGAACTTCGTTTGGTTTTCAACAAGTTGAAAACGCGGAACATCCATGTACCGCCTAATCAGCACCCAGCAAAATGCGTTTAGGGTGGTTCTGCATTTCGATGGGCACTAATTCGCCTTAAAGGCACAATTAACAGCAAGAGACTATTTTATGAATTCGATGAGTTTTTTAATCAACACCTTATTTGACCTGTATTTAATGGTGGTGTTGTTACGGTTATGGTTGCAATGGGCTAAAGCTGACTTTTACAACCCTTTCAGCCAGTTTGTCACCAAAGCAACCAACCCGCTGTTGCGTCCTTTACGACGTATCGTCCCCGGCTGGGGTGGCTTTGACTTTGCCTCTTTGGTATTAGCATTATTAGTCGCAGCGGCCAAGGTAGTGACTTTACAATTGGTCGTACACGGTGGCATATCACTGCCAACGGTGGCCATTAATACCGTACTGACGGTATTTAAAGAAGCGTTTAGTCTGGTGTTTTGGGTGTTAATTTTTCGCGCTATCTTAAGCTGGGTAAGTCAGGGTCAAAACCCCATTGAAGCCGTGTTGCACCAACTTACAGAGCCCATGTTAGCGCCACTAAGAAAGGTCCTCCCCCCGATGGGCGGTTTTGATTTATCCATCATGGTACTGTTATTGGGATTGCAGTTTTTACAAATATTAATGGGTGATGTTTTAGGTCTGCTTCTTTAGATCTGCTTTTTTAGGTCTACCGCGTCAGTCATGCCGTTTTAAAGCATGGCTTATACCAGTTACATTAATTCAATGAGCTAAATTTTGGGCAGGGAAAATGGTCAATGACAAGGCGTTAATTGCCGTATATAGTTGCTCTACATACCAAATTAACAACGCAGTCAGTGGCCATTTTAACAAGCAAAATAGCTTAGTGAGTTAATGTAATTGGTATTAAAGCACCAGGGACAATAAATCGTCAAAAAAAATTGACCACGCTCAAGTTAGGGCAAGTATTTTTTAAATTAATGATAAATACAGGTTTATTTTTTGTTCAAGTCAATTTCTAACGTCTATACTTTAGCAAGATTAGTGATCGCTCGGAAACGGTCGTTTCTATCTGCCAATCGGCAGGACGAACACTATGCCGCATTAGCGGTAAGGCTTATTGCTTAATAAGCTAATGGTTTTATCCTGAGTCGTTTGATTGCCGCGCTTGCGCAAAAGCAACGTTTCGGGATAAAAATAGTTAGTGATCGCTCCGAAACGGTCGTTTCTATCGGCCAATCGGCAGGACGAACACTATGCCGCATTAGCGGTAAAGCTGATTAATAAAAATGATGTGTTAACCGTCGCTCAGGAGTCAGATATGAACATGATTAAACGTTTTGGCCGCTTTATTTACTTATCCGTCAGCCTATTAGCCGCCATCACTTTTTCTGCTGGTGCAGAACAAATGAAGCAGCTGGGTAACTGGGATGTACACTATATGGCTTTTGGTTCGACATTCTTAACCCCCGAGATCACCAAAGCCTATGGCATCAATCGTAGTGCTTATTCGGGTGTGATTAATATCTCGGTATTAAGTTCAGCCAAAGGTCATGCCGCGCAAAAAATTAGCATCAGCGGTGAAGCTCGCAACTTGTTAGGTCAAACCGTAGCACTTAAATTTAAGGAAGTTGTCGAAGGCAGTGCAGTGTATTACATTGCCCAAATCGATTACCGCAACGAAGAAACCTACAATTTTGATATTAAACTTAAACAAGGCAATCAGTCTCAATCGCTGAAGTTTAATCAAAAATTTTATGTCAACTGATTAGCGGCCTGCTCAATCAATAACGGATCATGCCTGTAACGTCATGATCCGTGAACCTTGCCATCACCCCCCGAGTTCCGTACACTGCGGTCCATCAGCAACTAAGCCTTTTAAAGCAAACTCAGATGAAAAGAATCGTACTAGCCACCGGTAATCCCGGCAAAGTTAAAGAACTCGGTCAAATGCTTGCGCCTTTTGCCGTTGAAGTGGTGGCACAAAGTGAATTTAACGTCAGTTCGGTAGCCGAGACTGGCACCACGTTTGTCGAAAACGCCATTATCAAAGCTCGCCACGCCGCCAAGGCCACCGGTTTACCCGCTATTGCCGACGATTCAGGGCTCGAAGTCGACTTTCTCAAAGGCGCTCCAGGTATTTATTCTTCACGCTTTGCCGGAGTTGACGCCAGTGATACAGATAACTGGCAAAAACTACTCATCGAGCTAAAAGATGTGCCAGTTGAACAAAGAACTGCCCGCTTCCAATGTGTGCTGGTATATATGACCCACGCAGAAGATCCTACACCGGTGATCTGTCAAGGCCGTTGGGAAGGTGTGATCACGCAAGAGGCACAAGGCACCCATGGTTTTGGTTATGATCCGGTTTTTTATCTGGCTGAGCAAAACTGCTGCTCAGCACAGCTTGACCGCGAACAAAAAAATGCACTGAGTCACAGAGGCAAGGCATTACGCCTGCTTACCGAAACATTTAAGTCATTGGGATAAGTCGTTGATTTTACCGCCGCTAAGTTTGTACATCCATATTCCCTGGTGCGTTCAAAAATGCCCCTATTGTGATTTTAATTCACATGCCCTCAAACAAGCGGTGCCCGAGTCCGTTTATGTGCAGCATCTACTGGATGATTTACGCCAGGACTTGGCTTACGTACAAGGCCGAAAACTAAACACTATTTTTATTGGTGGTGGCACGCCGAGTTTGTTTTCAGCACAAGCCATTGATACTCTGTTAAAAGGGGTTCAAAAACATATCCCTTTTGCCGACGATATTGAGATCACTATGGAAGCCAATCCAGGCTCAGTAGAAGCCGGACGTTTTGCAGGTTACCGGCAAGCTGGGGTTAACCGTATTTCTATCGGTGTACAGAGCTTTCAGGCCGACAAACTCACCGGGCTTGGGCGAATACATAATAGTGATGAAGCGATAAACGCCGCTAAACTGGCCCATCAAATCAAACTCAACAGCTTTAATCTCGATTTGATGCACGGTTTACCTGACCAATCCATTGAAGATGCACTGTTTGACTTATCTACCGCTATAGCGCTGGCACCGCCGCATTTATCCTGGTATCAGCTGACCATCGAACCTAACACCCTGTTTCATAGTAAACCACCCAAGCTGCCTCAAGATGAACAACTGTGGGACATTCAACAGACGGGCCACGAACTGCTCAAAAGCCAGGGTTATCAACAATACGAAATATCGGCTTATGCCCAGACCGGACAACAATGCCGTCACAATCTCAACTACTGGCGATTTGGTGATTATCTGGGGATTGGCTGCGAAGCCCATGGTAAAATCACTTTACCTGGTGAAAACAAAGTTATCCGCACCAGCAAAGTCAAACACCCCAAAGGGTATATGAACCTGACTAAACCATACCTCAACAAGCTATGGACAGTGGAAAAAGACGAGCAAGCCTTTGAATACTTTATGAATCGATTGCGACTAGTCGAGGCGTTTGACCGGGAGGAGATTTACCAGTATACCGCCCTGACCCCTGCCGATATAGAAACAGCAGTTAGTCAGGCAATAGACAAAGCCTTATTGACTCAAACACCTGAGCAATGGCAAATCAGCCAAAAAGGGATGTTTTATTTAAACGACCTACTCGAATTGTTTGTTTGAATACAGCTCAATTACGTAATTTAACCACATCATAAGCCCGTAGTTTGGGCACCATCACATGTAATTCGCTTTCGGTTTTATTGAGTTCAGTCAAACGGTCGCAAAACTGTTTGGCTTTGCGCTGTAATACCAGGGATTTTACCGACAGTTGCTGCTCGATTTTATTCTCCAGCCGGGTCAACTGCTTACTGACATCCGAGGCTTCTCGCTCCAAACCACTTTCATTGGAGTTGATAGCCTCACTTAAGGTGATCAACACCGCCCCTAACGAGCCTGTAACCACTTTTTTGACTTCTTGACCTAACTCATCTTCAAAGAAATCATCGAGCTTATTAAGGCTTTGTGGGGCAATATAAAACTTATCATCCAGTTGATTGAACTTTTGCTTAAAGCGGGCACGAAAACTTTCAAACTCTTCTTGAAACAAATCACCATCGGCATTGTTGGCGATCCCATTCATGATTTTATCCAGTGCGGTCAAGCCAATTTCAGCCCCTTCCATAGCAATACCGACAATTTGTGGCACTTCGCTACGCAATCCTTTACTAAACGATTTTAATAACTCCACTTCATGCACTTCGAGCTGGATCCATTCACCATTGATAAATAACTGCTCATCATAATTAATTTGAATTTTGGTGAAATGACGGTCAAGAATACGAATATGCTCAGGGGTGATCAAAATACCGTACTGTAATTCGATATTGCAGGACTCGGCGCGGGCAAGGGGTGAAAATAACAATCCCGGCACCAGCAGTAAAGCCACAGCCAGCGAGGTAAAATGGGGGATTAAGGGAAGATTAATCAAGCGGGAAATAAACATTCAATTTAATGCTGCCGGGTAGTGAGACAAAGTGGTTACTACCCTAGCAAATTCGGGGCTAAAAAACACCCCGGATCAGACGAACAACTAGGAGCTTGTCCGAGAATAGGGCTAGTGCTGAGGGAAAGCGGGTTTGAGATCGTTTTCGCGGTTTTTTCAG
>JBLHHD010000288.1:0-4726 GCA_047614605.1 Alteromonadaceae bacterium | reverse complement strand
TTGGCTGCTAGACAATCGTAATAAAAGTCTGGCTGTAACCGGGTTATTAATACTTGTGGTCATAGGTATCGCCACTTTGCCTTTATTGTCTGATGTGCCAGATGCCCCGATTAAATTAACTGAACCGGTGATTGTCCAACCAAAACGACTAAGACAGCACACCCTTGAAATGCCGAACAATTACTCCCTGATGCAGAACGAACACCTAGGAGTGATCATCCACTGGCCATCATATGACAACCAAAACGATTCGTTGTGGTCAATCCTTACCGCTAAGGGTGAGCAAACCTGTCAAGCCATGGTATTTAATGACAGCCTCAGTATCAGGACCAATCTGGTGAGTATCGAAGGCGACGGCGATTATTATGCCAGTTTCTCGCCACTAGACAGCGAAGTGCTGATCAATGCCATTGCTAACAAAAACAATTTTTCGTTGTGTGGTTATCAGTTTTCATTAAAAGGTAGCCGGGTAGCACTGAATCGTTCAGTGGCCTTTTCAGAGTATCTGTAGTCAGACAACAAAGCATAACTGAGGATTAAATTTGTCGTTAGCGTTATCAGGATAACCTTTTGGGTTACATAAAACCCGACAGCTACTGATGATATGGTCGGTACTGTTATGCAAATGGCCATGGAGCCAAAAGTGCGGTTGATGCTCAGCAATAAAATCGGTTAAGTCAGAGACATAAGCGCTAATGAATATATCTTCCTTCCTATCCTCAGGCACCGACTGCAAAGAAGGCCCATGATGGGTGATCACTACATTGCGCTCACCGCGATGTGATTTAAGTGCGTCACCGAGCCATTGCCGGGAGTTGCTGTGGACCCCCGCAATATCCATAGCTCTGATTGTTGAATAGCTCGGCAAGCGATTGATTTTTTTGTAATCATTCA
Organism: Alteromonadaceae bacterium; assembly: GCA_047614605.1. Classification (GTDB taxonomy): domain Bacteria; phylum Pseudomonadota; class Gammaproteobacteria; order Enterobacterales; family Alteromonadaceae; genus JABSOG01. The sequence continues at coordinate 3,832 of JBLHHD010000288.1, read as the reverse complement.
TCATTTGCTGACAATGGAAACCCGCAATACTGGGATCACCAAGTACCGAAAAGTCAGTCCACAGAGTGGCACCAAAGAAATTAACCCCATCCAATTGCCAGATGTCGTTCTCAAGAATAATGACATCACTGCCTTGAGCCCGACTTTTGAGCGTATCAATTAATTTAGGGTAGGTATGACGATAATATTCGTGGTTTCCCAACACATAAAGTACCGGTTTGTCTTTGATCTGACTCATTGCCCAAGCCAGCCCCCGCTCACCTACGCTGATATCACCAGCCAATACCACCACCTCAGCATCTGTAGGACAATATTGGTAATCAGCAAACTCGACATGCAAGTCGCTGAGCAACTGTATTTTCATTAACCACCGCTTTAACTAATTGAATAACTTTATTCTTAACACCCACTGGGTTGTCACTGTGAATACTGACTAGTAAACGTTAAACCTGCCAACAACACAAGTGCCCTTTGACAATTGTTTTGGCTGTATGGCTCTGAGATAAACTGGGTGGAATTGACAGAGAGATTTAACTTTAGCCAATACCAACACTTAATGGCCTTTAAACAAAAATTTGCCGTCAAAGCCGACATCATTGCCAGCAATCCCAGAAACTAACCGTCATCCTTAGGGTGGTCAGTCAACGACAAATGCGCTCTGGCAATATCAATAAAGGTTTGCGGTTCTGGTCTGACCCGGTAGTTATCCGTCTCGCTTTTATACAGCACCTTGCCACCACTGTCGGTTAATATTACCGTCGGTAAAGGAGCATCGTTTTCATAACCGAGGACCTGCATCCCAGCTGGCAGAGCAAACGGGTGCTTAATATCCAGTACACTAGCGGCTTTATTATTCACGTCACGCATAAAACTAACCTGACAATCAAACATCTTACTAATTTTAGCTTGCTCGGTTAGCGGCTGTGGTGAGATAAAGACTACATTAACCCCCAGTTGTGCCAACTGGTTATATTGCCCGCATATCTCTTTGATTTGCGCGACACAAAAAGGACACCAGTTACCCCGATAAAAAACCAGTAAAGAGGGCACAGTCAATAACACTGATGAACTAACCACTTGTTCTTGCAGGTCAGTCAGCTCAAAGATCGGCAAGCTTTGATTATGCTGCAATTTGTCACTGGCTTGGCGATCAAAGCTCGAATACCAAAAGCAGTAAAGTACCAGCATCAAGACCCCGCCGACGGCTAAAGCCATAGGCAGTGGATCATCTAGAGCCATATCAAAGGCAAAAGTAAGCACACAACCGACAATGCTCAGATACAACATCCACAGCAACCTAGAGCTGGTCCTTTGCGTATTTCGTAGCAATAAAGCCTTACACAGCAATGTACCCACTGGAAGAGTTGTTAGTAACACACCAAACCAAGGTACCCAACCAACCGTCTTGGCAATATTAACAAAAGCCATGACAATAACGACCATCAATAAGGTAAAATAAACTGAAATAAACAGCGACTTTAACAGGTTCATGCGCGCATCCCGGTAGCACTTTAAATTGAACGCCAGCGTACCATACTATTTAGTTGTTGTCCGAAAACGCAGTTTCCAGCCGTCAATATGACAGGACAATAACTATGCAGCATCGTCGCCCCACAGTGGAGTGAGGTGGAGTGGGTGACTTAAGCACCTCATCTACCGGATAGATGAGGTGCTGTGGGCAAGTCAGATTAGACTTGTTGGAATGGATAAACCGCACCAATTTGCAGAATTTCGGTTAACTCTTGTAAAGCAGCTCTGACTTCTAGCAAAAACACCGGATCACCCAGATCATCAGGCGACAAATGGTCACGATAATGTCTGTCTACCCAGCTAACCAGCTTCTCATACAACACATCATTCATAACCGCTCCCTGGTTAATCCCTTTTTCTTCCTCACTGCTAAGCACCATACGCAGTCTCAAGCAAGCCGGGCCACCGCCATTACGCATACTTTGACGTAAATCTTTGTAGATCACTTCGTTAACCGGATTATCCATACCAATTAAATTATCAAGATAGCGTTTGGTATTAGGATTATTCTCACATTCACTCGGTGCTATCAGCGCCATTGAACCGGCACCAATGGTTACCAGCTGACTATTAAAAAGATAGCTTTGAACTGCATCTTGCACGCTAACCTCATCGCGAGGTACTTCAATGGCAAAAAACGAACCGGGTTCAAAATGACGATTGATTTGTGCCAACATGTTATCGGTATCCAAAAAGGCATCCTGATGATACAAATATACATTGCCGTTACCTACCGCAATCACATCATTATGAAATACCCCCTGATCGATAACATCCGGATTTTGCTGAGTAAATACCACTTTATCAGCTGCCAGCAAGTGTGATCGAGCAATCGCCTCTGAGGCTTGCTGAGTTTGTCTGGCGGGATATTTTTTTGGCGCAGGCTTAGTCAAATCAAAACCATGACAACCGTATACAAACAGTTGTACGCCGTGTTCACCGTAGGTATTACATAACCTAGTGTGATTGGCCGCGCCTTCATCACCAAACTGGCTGACTGATGGCAAAGCCTGATGATGCGTGAAATATTGCGGGTCTTTAAATATCGCTTTTAAGATATTACTGGTTTGGGTGATCTCAATGGCACGATGGTATTTATCATTAAGATTAGCCGGGGTGATATGGACTTTACCGTCTGACGAGTCAGCACTCGGTGAGATAGTCGCGGCATTGGCAGTCCACATAGCCGATGCGGAGCTGACATTAGCCAGTAACTCTGGGGCTTCTTTAGCTGCTCCGAGCAATACCTCTTCATCAGTGCCACTGAAACCCACTTGTCTTAGGGCTTCAATTGATGGTCTTTCATGGGGTGGCATAACTATTTGCTTAATTCCCAAACCAGCTAGAAACTTCATTTTTTCCAGCCCTTGTTTGGCTGCTTCTTTAGGATGAGAAATCGCATTTTTGTTAGCCGCAGAGGCAACGTTTCCATAAGCCAAACCGCAGTAGTTATGATTAGGGCCAATCAATCCGTCACAGTTATACTCAAAATAGGTCATATTAAATTCTCCTAGGGGGGGTTACAGTCAGTCTCAGGGACGCTTCAGCGGCCAACTCATACCAATTCAAAGTGGTGCTAATTTACCCTGTTAAGGAGAGCTTTGAAAGAGAATAATAAGATACCGAAATCGCAATAAACCCGACAGCCAGCTGAATTTTGCATATAAATCCTCAAGGGATAACCGCTATCATCAAAGCAATCATTAATTATGCATAATCACCCTGCAAGCAGCCCTCGGTTAATTTCGTAAAGTTGATATGGGAAGAGCTATCCGGAAGCAAATTGGTGGGCAACGCTTGCTTATACCAGTTACATTAATTCAATAAGCTAAATTTTGGGCAGGAAAAATGGTCAATGACAAGGCGTTAATTGCCGTATATAGTTGTTCTACATACAAAATTAACAACGCAGTCAGTGGCCATTTTAACAAGAAAAATAGCTTAGCGAGTTAATGTAATTGGTATTATACCAAGCACGCTCTGCTTTACTACGATCCTTTATCAAAATTCGTAGGGTCGTCACGGGGTTTTGTGCCCACCGTTTTTCTTTTTTAGCTAACGCCAAAAAATCAATTTCATTAAGTGCTTTCATTAATAGGCTACCTGTTATAAGAAAATCTATTAGATCATCGTTTAAAAAAAGTGATCTGATTAGTAAATTAATGTAATTGGTATGAGTGCAACGTGCATCCCATTAGCGAGAGTGGTGCTCACTCTGATAGGAAAAAATAGAGTAAAAACGAAAAAACCCGAAACATCACGGTTTCGGGTTATTCGTTTATTTGGTGCCTGGCGGTGTCCT
>JBLHHD010000287.1:0-4737 GCA_047614605.1 Alteromonadaceae bacterium | reverse complement strand
CCCACTGGCTATTGCTTGTGGTAATACGTTCATTCTTAAACCTTCTGAGCAAGACCCATTAACGCCAACCCGTATGGCTGAATTGTTTGAAGAAGCCGGTGCACCAAAAGGTGTTCTACAGGTTGTTCACGGTACTAAAGAGCAGGTTGATGTATTGCTAAACCACGAAGATATCAAAGCGATTTCTTTTGTGGGTTCTGTGCCAGTAGGCCAATACATTTACAAAACAGGCACTGACAACTTAAAACGTGTTCAAGCGTTTGCTGGTGCTAAAAACCATTTGGTGGTTATGCCAGATGCTAACAAACAACAAGTGATCAACAACATCGTTGGTGCTTCTGTTGGTGCTGCTGGTCAGCGTTGTATGGCGGCTTCGGTAGCGGTATTTGTAGGTAAATCACAAGAGTGGTTGCCAGAAATCAAAGACGCGCTAGCTAAAGTCGGTCCTGGTCATTACAGTAATGCGGATGCAGCCTACGGTCCACAAATAAATACTCAAGCAAAAGCTCGTATTCTTGGTTTGATTGAACAAGGTAAAAAAGAAGGCGCTAATCTGGTATTGGACGGTTCTGGTATTGTGGTTGAAGGTTATCCCCAGGGTAACTGGGTAGGTCCTACCATGTTTACTGATGTGACTGTCGATATGGAAATCTACAAGCAAGAGATCTTTGGCCCGGTGTTAATCACCATGGGCGTTGATACCCTTGAAGATGCCATCGCTTTGGTTAACAGCAACCCTTATGGCAACGGTGTTTCATTGTTTACCGCCAGCGGTCATACCGGACGTAAATTCCAGCACGAAATCGAAGTGGGTCAGGTTGGTATTAATATTCCAATTCCAGTGCCACTGCCGTTTTTCTCGTTCACTGGCTGGAAAGGTTCTTTCTACGGTGACCAACATGCTTACGGCAAACAAGCTGTACGTTTTTATACTGAGACTAAAACCATCACTGCTCGCTGGTTTGAAGAGACTGATAACTCAGGTCCAAACATGAGTATTAACCTTAAATAATTCTGTTTGGACAGTAAAGGCCGCTTTTGCGGCCTTTGTTGTTTCATATTTCTATAACTATCAAATGCTGAAGGTTGCCATAGTGAATTTTAATTTAAATGAAGATCAGCAAATGTTTGCTGAAACCGCCCGCCAATTTGCCGAGGCCGAATTAGCCCCCAATGCTGGCCGATGGGATCAAGAGCATATTTTTCCTAAAGACGTAATTGCTCAAGCCGGTGAGCTGGGCTTTTGTGGCCTGTATACCCCAGAAGAAGCCGGTGGTTTAGGTCTGAGTCGTCTTGATTCGTCGATTATTTTCGAACAGCTGGCAATGGGCTGTACTGCCACAACGGCAATGATGACCATCCACAACATGGCAACCTGGATGATCGCAAGCTGGGGTACCGAGCAAGCTAAAGATCAATGGTGCCCAACGTTGGTGACCGGTGAAAAGCTGGCTTCTTATTGTTTGACTGAACCGGGCTCTGGCTCCGATGCGGCATCACTTCGCACTTCGGCTAAATCTGACGGTGACGATTACCTCATCAACGGGTCTAAAATGTTTATCTCCGGTGCCGGTGAAACCGACGTACTGGTGGTTATGGTACGTACTGGTGAGGCAGGACCTAAAGGTATTTCGGCAGTGATCATTGATGCTAATGCCCAGGGTGTTATTTACGGCAAAGCCGAAGAAAAACTGGGTTGGAACGCTCAACCGACTCGTTTGATCACTTTTGAAGATGTCCGTATTCCAAAAACTAACCGGCTGGGTAATGAAGGGCAGGGTTTCTCATTTGCGATGAAAGGACTAGACGGCGGACGTATTAACATCGCGACTTGTTCGGTTGGTACTGCTCAGCATTCGCTTAATGCTGCCAGAGATTATATGCGGGAGCGTACACAGTTTGGCAAACCGATTGCGGCCTTTCAGGGTCTGCAATTTAAATTGGCTGACATGGCAACCGAATTGGTAGCTGCTCGTCAAATGGTGCGTTTGGCTGCGTTTAAATTAGATTCAGGTGATCCGGAAGCTTCTGCTTATTGTGCCATGGCTAAACGTTTTGCCACTGATGTTGGTTTTCAGGTTTGTGATGCTGCGCTGCAAATTCATGGCGGTTACGGTTATATGAAAGAATATCCGTTAGAGCGTCATTTTAGAGATGTACGGGTTCATCAAATCCTCGAAGGGACTAACGAAATTATGCGGGTGATCATTGCCCGACGTCTGCTGGCCGAAGGCGCAGGCGAAATACTTTAATAGGTGATTTATGAGTCGTTTAATTAAACTTGAAAAAATTGACCATTGTGCGCTGGTAACCATTGATAATGCACCGGCGAATACCTGGACTAAACAAAGTCTCACTGATTTGCGCGATATGGTGCGTGAATTAAATGATGACAAGACGATTTATTCGCTGGTGCTTACCGGTCAGGGCGAAAAGTTCTTTTCAGCTGGTGCCGACTTAAAAGTGTTTGCCGATGGCGATAAAGGCGTAGCCTCTGATATGGCTCGTATTTTTGGTGAAGCATTCGAAGCATTAAGTGCGTTTCGCGGCGTGTCGATTGCCGCTATCAACGGTTATGCCATGGGCGGCGGTCTCGAAGTGGCTTTAGCCTGCGATATCCGTATTGCTGAAGAGCAAGCACAACTAGCCTTGCCAGAAGCCAAAGTGGGTTTGTTACCTTGTGCTGGTGGCACTCAAAACCTCTCGTGGTTAGTTGGCGAAGGTTGGGCAAAACGAATGATCTTGTGCGGCGAACGAATTGACGCACACAAAGCCGAGAAAATTGGCCTGGTAGAAGAAGTGGTTGGTAAAGGCGAAGCTAAAGCAGCGGCCTTGGCATTGGCGATTAAAGTCAATGAGCAAAGCCCGACGTCGGTGGCCGCTTGTAAAACCCTGATCCAAAAAGGTCGCTCGGATGATATTAGCAGCGCTTTACCGCTGGAGCGTGAGCAGTTCGTTGCGCTGTTTGATACTGAAGATCAAAAAGAAGGGGTTAGCGCCTTTTTACAAAAACGTCAACCTGTTTGGGTTAACGGTTAGGAGATTAAGTTATGACTGATGTTGTTTTATATCGTGAATTAGACACCATTTCTGATAAGAAAATTGGTATTGCGACGCTTAACTCGGCCAAATCGCTAAATGCCCTGAGCCTGGATATGGTCAAATCGTTGTTGCCTAAATTAATTCGCTGGCAAGAAGACCCTACTATCTCGATGGTGATCCTCCAAGGTGCTGGCGAGAAAGGGTTTTGCGCCGGTGGTGATATTCGTGACCTGTATGCGGCAATGACTAAAAACCCCGGTACTCACACGCCTTATCTAGAGGAATTTTTCACCAATGAGTATCAGCTTGATTACCTTATTCATACCTTCGACAAACCGCTGATGGTTTGGGGGCAGGGTATTGTAATGGGGGGGGGGTTAGGACTAATGGCTGGTGCAAGTCACCGAGTAGTGACAGAGTCTTCACGTATCGCGATGCCTGAGATCAGCATTGGTTTATACCCGGATGTGGGTGGCAGTTACTTTTTAAACCAAATGCCTAAAGGTTGCGGCTTATTTCTCGGTTTAACCGGGGCGTCGATTAATGCCGCTGATGCCAAACACATTAAGCTGGCTGACTTTTTTGTCGCTCAAGACAAAAAAGAGGCTTTAATTGCTGAGTTGGTGGACACTAAATGGGGTGATACAACCACCTTAAATCATCAAAAACTCAACGATGTTGTGCACCGGTTTGAAAGCGAATCGCTTAACCTGATGCCACAAGGTAACGTCCAGTCACACGGTGAGTTGATTACACAAGTGACTAGTCATGAGGGTGTAGAGGCCGTGGTTGATGCGATTTTGGCCATTGATGCGCAAGATAAATGGATGAGTCGGGCACAGCAATCACTGTCTCATGGCAGTGCCATCACCGCTCATATTGTTCACAAGCAATTGCATTTGGGCAAAGATATGACGCTGGCTGAGTCTTTCCGCTTTGAGCTGGGCGTATCGGTGCGTTGTGGTTTGTCTGGTGAATTTGCTGAGGGTATTCGAGCCTTGTTGATTGAAAAAGATAATCAACCCAAATGGCGCTTTAGCAGTGTACATGATGTTGACCCAGAGGTGATTGCTGCAATGTTCATCTCACCGTGGTCTGAACAAACCCATCCGCTTAAAGGCTTGGGTAAGTAAGCAAATAAATAAACAATAATGAGGAAGATAAAATGGCTACAGTCGCGTTTATTGGTTTAGGTAACATGGGTGGCCCAATGGCCATCAACCTGGTTAAAGCGGGCCATACGGTCACTGTATTTGATTTATCCCCAGCGGCGATTGCCGATGTTGTAGCGGTTGGCGGCAAACAAGCCGATACCACCATTGCAGCGGTAAAAAGGGCCGATTTTGTGATTTCGATGTTACCTGCGGGCAAACATGTTGAATCGGTATATCTGGGTGATGAAGGTTTGATTAATCACCTTGACGAATCTACACTGGTGATAGACTCATCAACCATTGACTCCGGCACGGCGCAAAAAGTTGCTGCTGCACTGGGTGAAAAAGGTATTCATTTTGTTGATGCACCGGTATCTGGTGGTGTTGGTGGGGCAAAAGCGGGCACGTTAACCTTTATCGTTGGCGGTGAGGCCGATGATTTTGCCAAAGCCAAAACCGTTCTTGATGACATGGGTAAAAACATCTTCCATGCAGGCGGACACGGTGCCGGTCAGGTTGCCAAAGTGTGTAATAACATGCT
>JBLHHD010000286.1:0-4739 GCA_047614605.1 Alteromonadaceae bacterium | reverse complement strand
CGCAAAATTTCCGCATCCATTTCAAGATGAGCCAGATGGAACGCTTCACCCATACCAACAATTTGGTGGGTTGCCAGTGTGCCTGAACGCATACCACGCTCATGACCACCGCCATGAATTTGTGCTTCGAGTCTTACTCTGGGCTTGCGGCTAACATACAGTGCACCCATGCCTTTTGGCCCATAAACCTTATGTGCCGAAAATGACATCAAGTCAACGTTCATTTGTTTTAGGTCAATTTTAACCCGGCCAGCACTTTGCGCGGCATCAACATGAAAGATGATCTTACGTTCACGACACATCTCACCGATAGTGTTGATGTCCTGAACTACGCCAACTTCGTTATTAACGTGCATTACACTAACCAATATGGTGTCGTCACGCATCGCGTCTGCCAGTTTGTTCATATCTAGCAAACCGTTAGACTCAACATCCATATAAGTCACTTCATACCCCTGGCGTTCCAATTCGCGACAGGTATCAAGCACGGCTTTATGCTCGGTCTTGACGGTAATAATATGTTTGCCTTTTTTGTTGTAAAAGTTGGCAGCCCCTTTAATCGCCAAGTTATTAGACTCGGTAGCACCAGAGGTCAAAACAATTTCGCGAGGATCACAATTAATCAGTTCGGCAATTTGATGGCGGGCAATATCAACCGCTTCTTCGGCTTGCCAACCATAGCGGTGTGAACGTGATGCGGCATTACCAAAGTTACCCTCCATTGTCAGGCATTGCATCATTTTTTCGGCCACTCGCGGATCAACCGGGGTGGTGGCAGCATAATCTAAATAAATAGGTAACTTCATTCTTTCTCTCCTAGCCTACAACTGACAGTTGACTTTGATACTGTCACCGAGCATTACGCTTGTAATTTCTTTACTTTTACCACGTTCTTTACCCTGAAGGCTCTGGGTCTGTGAAACCGCTTGAACATCTTGCTTTTTCATCAGTTCGGCAATGGTAATATCATCTAAAAAGTGTTGTATTCTTTCGCTTAAATCTGTCCACAGGGTATGTGTCAAGCACTGAACGCCGTCTTGACAACCGCCTTTACCACCACAGCGGGTTGCATCGACCGATTCGTTAACGGCTTCAATAACATCGCCCACTGAAATTTCTTCGGCAGTGTTACCCAACTGATAACCACCACCGGGACCGCGTACGCTTTGGACTAATCCGTTTTTACGCAGGCGTGAAAATAACTGTTCCAGATAGGATAGTGAAATCCCCTGTCGTTCTGAAATATCGGCCAGCGGCACAGGCCCCTGTTGGGCATGTAATGCGACATCGAGTATAGCGGTAACCGCGTAGCGGCCTTTTGATGTTAATCTCATCGGGTAAACCTCTGTTATTCGGCGCAGATTTTACTGACTCTGTAGAAATACGTCAAGCTATACCTGACTAAATTACTCGGGTATTTAGTAAATATCAACAAATACTTGACTAAAACACTCAGGTATTGAAAAAAACGGGTAACCTGAGGGTAAACCAACACCATCGGGGTCCTCTTTAGGTATTGGTTCAATCTGCAATTTTACGCTAATCTGGTTTAATCTTGGGTGGTTAATTCGCGTTCTTTGGCTGCAACCTTTTCGGCCTCAACAAAATCAACATCGTCCACATGACATTCAGGCAGTTTTTCACTACCAACATCGCCGCCCATTTTTTCAACTTCAGTGCAAACATCATTGATTTTTGAATCCATCATATGAATATGATCGAGTAACTTGCCAATCGCACTGGCAACCGGATCGGGGTTATCCGGTGATATGGCATACGCATCAAAACCCATTTTCTCTGCCATTTTGACTCTTTGCTCGTGGACATTCTTAACCGTATTTTTGATCACCTGACGACCCGGGATCCCCACTATGGTCGCTGAAGGCTCAACATCTTTAGAGACTACTGAATTTGAACCGACCCGGGCATCATCACCAATGTGAATCGGCCCGAGGATCTTTGCACCGGCACCAATGACCACCCGATCACCAAGCGTTGGGTGCCTTTTGCCAGCACTCCAGCTGGTGCCACCTAATGTCACTGAGTGATACAAAGTACAGTCATCACCAATAATAGCCGTTTCACCGATCACTACGCCCATGCCATGGTCAATAAAAAATCGCCTGCCGATAACTGCGCCGGGGTGAATTTCAATCCCCGTTAATACTCTTGAGAAGGTCGATAATAAACGGGCAAAAAAATACCACTTTTTATGCCACATCAAATGACTAAGTCGGTGAAACCACATGGCGTGTAAACCCGGATAGTTAAAAAACACTTCAAGGCTACTGCGGGCTGCCGGATCACGTTCAAATACACTGTTGATATCTTCTTTAATTCGCTTAAACATCATCTGTCCCGCTTGTTTCTAGCTGACTGTACCGATGACAATATACCGCGCAAAATATTCAGCTCTTGCTTTTCTACCCGGGCACGATTAAACAAACGCTTGAGTTTCATCATCACCTGCCCGGGATGCGCATCGATAATAAACCCGGTTTGCATTAACGTTTGTTCAAGGTGTTGATAAAAACCAGCTAAATCGTCTACCAATGGATACTCTTCTTCTACTGGCTCATACTGATTGTTTTGTTCCAACCAGGTCATTCTGATCTCATAACACAGGGTTTGCACCGCCATTGCCAAATTCAGTGAGCTATACTCAGGATTAGCTGGCAAACATACGTGGAACTGACACAGTTGTAATTCTTCGTTACTCAAACCGTTATTCTCACGGCCAAAAACCAGCGCGACCGGATGCTCAACAGATTCAGCCAGCAGCTTTTTGGCACACTCACGAGGACCTACCATCGGCCATGACCACGTACGACTGCGGGCACTGGCACCTATCACCAATCCACAACCGACAATGGCTTCTTCGAGCGTATCAACAGTAGTGGCATTGGCAAGAATGTCAGTCGCACCGGCAGCTAATGCAGATGACTTACTATCGGGAGCGGTAACCGGATCAACCAGGTAAAGGTTGGAAATACCCATGGTTTTCATTGCTCGTGCAACAGAACCGATGTTACCGGTATGGGAGGTATTAACTAAAACAATGCGAAAATTATCGAGCATGTAAACAATCCAGGAGGTTAAAAAGCGACTTTGGTATAATCGCAGCAGTTTATCACATCCACAAAACCAACAGTTACCACTGCTTAGATAAAATTGTTATCTTTTATTGCTCAACAATAGCTAATTGGCCAATAAAACCATTGAAATCTAGCCCAAACCATCTATAATATGCGCCGCGTCTGAGGCTGCGACCGTTTGTTTAAAAAGCGGACAAAGCACAGGTTCTAGTGAAGCTCAACGTTCTTTTTAAAATAAGGTAGTTACTAATATGCATCCAATGTTAAACATTGCGGTTCGTGCTGCGCGTAATGCTGGCAAAATCATCGCCCAATCATTTGAAGAAAAAGACAAAATTGAAACTTTCGCCAAGGGCAATAATGACTTTGTAACCAATATCGACAGAGATGCAGAACAAGCCATCATTAATACCATCAAAAAATCTTACCCTGATCATTGCATCGTCGGTGAAGAGTTAGGAGAACAAGCCGGTGATAACAGTGACTACCAGTGGATTGTCGACCCGTTAGACGGCACAACCAACTTTATCAAGGGTATCCCTCATTTCAGTGTTTCTATCGCCTTAAGAGTCAAAGGAAAACTGGATCAGGCCGTCATCTACGACCCCATTCGTTCAGAATTGTTTACTGCTTCGCGGGGTGCCGGTGCCCAGTTAAACGGCTATCGCATTCGTTGTTCAAAATCCAAAGAAATCGAAGGTACGGTGCTGGCGACGGGTTTCCCTCATAAAGACAAGCATCAAATTGACGCTTACATGGATATGTTTAAAGCCTTTTTTGTTGATACTTCAGACATTCGTCGCTCTGGCTCTGCCGCGCTTGATTTGGCTTATGTGGCTGCCGGACGTGTTGATGGCTTCTGGGAAATCGGTTTAAAACCATGGGATACCGCAGCCGGTCAATTGTTAGTTAAAGAAACCGGTGGTATTTGCACTGATTTTGTTGGTGGTACTAATCAGGATCGCAGCGGCAATATTATCGCGGGTAACCCTAAAATGGTTAAGGCAATGGTCAAAGCCATTCGCCCGCATTTAAATGAGTCTTTAGCGAAGTAAACAGTATAATCCCATGTGAATAAAGCACCCAAAGCCTGTTGGGTGCTTGTTTGATATCCAAGTCCGAACACACCACCACCGTTCCTACAACCCCCTATAAGCGCCTTATTTATAAGCAAAAAAACACAGCGGTGCAAGAGATTCTCAACGGCTGGATTGCCGTACTTGCTCACTTTAACAACAACCGTTCCAGTGCCTTAGATATCCGGGTTTCGCCGCTATCGAACCGGGAGAAAGAACAAGCGGTCGGCTTAAATGACAAAAGCAGTGACAGCAAGCACAAAAAATGGAATGCAGCTCAATACAATTCACTATTTGAACCCTTCTACACCACTAAAGACGAAGATAAGGGCAGCAATATGGGACCATCGATGGTACACGGTATCGTGCATAACCATGGCAGTCATATTTTACTGCACAGCAAACCGGGTGAAGGTTGCACTTTTACCCTATTGCTCCCTCCCATCACAGACAGTAAAACGAATAAACTAACTCACCGTGCCATCACTTCGCAGTAAATACCAAAGCCACCGAATTGAGGCAATAACGCTTACCGGTCGGCTTAGGACCATCGTCAAAAACATGGCCG
>JBLHHD010000285.1:0-4743 GCA_047614605.1 Alteromonadaceae bacterium | reverse complement strand
ATTGCGTAACTGAGTGATTAAGTCATCACGTAATATCATCAGCTGACGCAACTGTATGTGAGTCATCACTCTGGCGCATAGCTCTTCGTGGCGGATGGGTTTAGTCACGTAATCGACCGCACCGATGTTAAATGCCTGAACAATATCATTCACTTCGACTCGCCCAGTGACAAAAATAATGGGTATATCACGTAAGTTGTTTAACGACTTTAAACGTTTGCAGGTTTCGAAGCCGTCTATCCCGGGCATCATTACATCAAGTAAAATTAAATCTGGTTCATACAAGCTGGCAATCCGAATCGCTTTTTCACCATCCATGGCAAATGAGACGTCATAACCCTCTTTTTCGAGAATTTTGGTCATTAACTCCAGATTTTCCTTCTTGTCATCGACAACAAGAATTTTACAGCCCTTGGTAAACAGTGGCTCATTAGACATAATCAATCTCCTTAAGGGCTGCTAAAAATCCATCCATATCATAATTATCAACGAATTCAAGTAAGTACAGACACAACCCCTGCTGTGTGTTGTCATTAGCCATAATATTATTTATGGCTTCTTTAAGGTAAGACATGCGGTTAAGCTCAGCCGCGATGCTCAGGTCTTGGTGGACAGCCTCAGTCAACTGGCATTGAGTTAGGGCTAACGGTTCAATGTTTTTGTGATCGGCGGACTCGTCAACGGCAATGACGGTTTCAAAACGGCCTGGCGAAAATTTACTTAAACTGTGATAAATATCAGAAAATAAAAACGGTTTGGGAATAAATGCATCAAAGCCAATATCCAGGTAATATTTAATTTCGTGGGCGAGACTAAAGGCCGAGATAGCCACGCAAATAAGATTCGGCTGATTGATCTCTTTACGAATAACGTCAATGGCCTCATCGCCACGCATTACCGGCATTAAAATATCCATAAAAACCATGTCGTAACGGGTGTTCCAAATTTTAACTAATGCTTCTTTACCATCATTGGCATAGTCAACGTCAACACCGGTTTCTTTGAGCAAACTGCCAAGTACATCACGGTTTGCTTCAACATCATCGACGATTAAAATCGAGTGACTCAAACCGGCTTTTAACTTCACGCTCTCGACCTTACTGTTATCGACAATTTTTAACTTTTCGCTGCTGTGTTCAAAGGGTAAGGTAAAATAAAAATGACTACCCCGACTAAATACTGAATCGACTTCGAGTGTGCCGCCCATTAAATGGACTTGTTTGTAGGAAATAGCCAAACCGAGGCCAGTACCGCCTTTTTCGGCTCCCGCCCGGCCCTGGGAAAAGTTGGTAAACAAGGTGGCGATCTCTTCTATTTGCATTCCCGGACCACTGTCCTGAACGCTGATAAAATAACGATGTGGCTCGGGTGACGAGACACTTAGTTTGACAAAACCACTATCAGTAAACTTAACGGCGTTACCGAGCAGGTTAATCAATACCTGGCGGAACTTACTCTGATCGCCGATGACCTGGGTTTCTTCATCTATCGAATTGTTAAACTGCCATTGCAATGACTTTTGCTCACAGCGAAAACTGAACATTTGGCAGATATCTTCGAGTAACCCAACTAAATCAAAAGCAGTGGGTCTAACTTCCATTGCACCGGCTTCAATTTTTGATATTTCGAGTACATCGTTGATGATATCCATCAAATGATTACAGGCTTTTTCAACCTTATACAGGGTTTCTTTGTTATCGGGTTTGATATCTTTTGAGCGGATCAGTAACTGGGTAAAGCCTAAAATGGCGTTCATGGGGGTTCTGATCTCATGACTCATATTGGCCAAAAACTGGCTTTTGGCTTGATTGGCCTGTTCGGCTTTTTGTTTTTCAACAGACAGTTGACGGGTGCGGGTATCGACTTTAGCTTCTAAGTCGGCGTTAAGTGAGGACAAGGATAATTGCAAAGCCAGGTTGGTACTGGCGACTTCGAGATAATGGCTGAAAATTCCCAGCAGTTGCTGCTCCTGTTTACACAATATCTCGTTATTATCGATAGCCAAAAACAACGGCTCGTCTGATTTACAGTTATCCAGTGGCAGTATCGCCAGTGATTGATAAATGCGTTTGCCGCCTTTAAAGGCCGATTCACGAATGGGGCGGAATTTTTCGAACCACTCATCAATATTACTGATATTGTCAGAATGGCGGATCACATTGTTGATATTGTCATGGTGTTTAAACAACACATAACTGACCTGTTGCCTGTCAAAGAGCTTGCCAAGGGGCAGCAGATTTTGCAAGTCGTCGCATAAACGTTGATGAAATTGATTAAAATTGGTGGTGGTCAGCAATTGCTCTGAAGAGTCCATTATTTTGCTCAGTGCCTGACGGTAACTCTCGGTGCCAATCAGTTCGCTATAGCCCCTTAAAGCGGTGATCACCGTCGAGTATAACTTGGCTTTGCTTAATTCGGTTTTGTTTTTGTAATCATTAATATCATAGTTACGAATGATCTCAGCCTCTGGCAGATAACCGGGCTGACCAGTGCGTAAGATAATACGGGTCAGGTGATTGTTAAGCTCTTCTCTGATGTATTTGGCTACGTCTAAACCCGCCGTTTGAGTTTCCATCACCACATCAAGTAGCACCAGCGCAATATCCGGGGTATGCTCGATTATGCTATTGGCTTCTTGACCACTGTAGGCATGAAGAAAAGTCAGTGGGCGCTCTTCATAGGTTAATTCTTGCAAGGCCAAAGCGGTAACTTGGTGGATACCGGGTTCGTCATCAACAATAAGGACCTTAAATGGGTCCTTGGTGGGGCGTATTATTTCATCCTCATCAGCGAAGAAAAAATCATTATCGTCAATTAAATCTGCAGCCATAATCCCTGATCAATAATGCGAGTGATAATGAGTATAAGTGTAGAAGAAATAAACGACTTAGGGCGTTGAATTGTCAAAAATAAACAAAAAATGTATTGATGGCTGGTGATGCAGGTAAAATTTACGTAAAATGCGCTTTCCTTAAATATTTACAGTCATCTTCCGGTATTCACATGGCATTAAGCGTGGTTATTCTGGCAGCGGGTAAAGGCACCCGTATGCACTCTTCGTTACCTAAAGTCTTACACCCCATTGCCCATAAACCCATGGTACAACATGTTATTGATGCGGCTAAAGCCCTCGATGTTGGTGCTGTGCAGATGGTTTATGGTTTTGGTGGCGAGCAATTGCAAAAGGGGATCAATGACCCAGTTGTTCAATGGGTACTACAAGCCGATCAACTAGGTACGGGCCATGCAGTAAAGCAGGCCATGCCTAATATTAATCTTAAAGACGATGTACTGGTGCTTTACGGCGATGTACCACTGATTGAAGTAGATACCTTACAACGTTTGATCGCGGTAAAACCGGCCAATGGCATTGGTTTATTAACCGTCGATTTGGTTGAGCCAAAAGGTTATGGCCGGATCATGCGTCAAGACGGTAATATCGTCGGTATCGTAGAGCATAAAGATGCCTCTGCTGAGCAACACCTGATCAACGAAGTAAACACTGGCATCTTGATTGCCAATGGTGAGCAACTGAATGGCTGGCTAAATAACCTTTCCAGCGACAACGCCCAGCAAGAATATTACCTTACCGACATTATTGGTATGGCTCATGGGCAGGGCTGTGAGATCAAAAACGTCCAACCGCATACCGCACTCGAAGTAGAAGGGGCCAATAATCGCATTCAACTGGCTACCCTAGAACGTGAATATCAGCGTTTACAAGCCGAAACGTTAATGCTTAATGGCGCAACCTTAAGAGATCCGGCCCGGCTGGATATTCGCGGTGAAATCACCATTGGTGAAGACGTAGAAATTGACGTAAATGTTATTTTCGAAGGCAAAGTCACTTTGGGTAGCAACGTTCGCATCGGTGCCAATAGCACCATCAAAAACTGCCAGATTGGCGATCACAGCGTCATTAAGCCTAACAGTGTTCTCGACGATGCGGTTGTTGGTGAGCATTGCTCGGTTGGACCATTTGCTCGCTTAAGACCAGGAGCGAACATGCTCAATGGCTCTCATGTTGGCAACTTTGTCGAAATGAAAAAAACAACGCTTGGCAAGGGTTCTAAAGTGGGTCACTTGACCTACCTTGGTGATACCCTGATCGGCGAAAAAGTCAATATTGGTGCTGGTACTATTACCTGTAACTATGATGGCGTGAACAAATATCAAACCGTGATTGGTGACGGCGCATTCATCGGCTCTAACAGTTCGCTGGTGGCACCTGTTGAAATCGGTCAGGACGTTACCGTTGGTGCTGGTTCAACGATCACCAAAAATATCAATGCCACCGAACTGGCTGTAGCCCGTGGCAAACAAGTTAACATTAAAGGTTGGCAACGACCGGTTGAAAACAAATAAGGAACTTGCTATATGTGTGGGATCGTCGGCGCAGTCGCAGAAAGAACAATTATCAACATCTTGTTGGAAGGCCTTAAACGTCAAGAATACCGGGGTTATGACTCTGCTGGTGTAGCCTTGGTTGATGCCGATGGGCAATTACAACGGGCTCGTGAAGTAGGCAAAGTAAAAAACCTGGCAAATGCCGTTGAGCAACAGCCAATCAATGGCACCACCGGTATTGCACATACCCGTTGGGCAACCCATGGCGGTGTTACGCAAGCCAATGCTCATCCGCATATCTCTGGTAACAATATTGCCATGGTTCATAACGGTATTATCGAAAACCATGAACAAATCAAAGTCAAATTGCAAGCCTTGGGCTACCAGCTAGATTCA
>JBLHHD010000284.1:0-4758 GCA_047614605.1 Alteromonadaceae bacterium | reverse complement strand
GGTCATTACATTCGAATTGCGGGAGGTCAATGTCATATTCTTCGAGTATGGTTGTCAACACCGCTCTTTGCGCTTGATTAAACAACTGCGCGATTTGTGTTTCAAGTTGATTGAAATCAGCGCCCTCACGAGCTACGAGTTGTGCCGCTTTTACTTCTTGGATTAAATGGTCAAATGTATGGGTCTTAACGCTTGAATTCGTTTTAATTGAATGAGATATTCGCATAGCAGGCACCTTTGTATATCGATATTTATTGTCGTGTGAACAATATAAAGTGTGCCTGCGTCTTCGAATAAATCAAGCCTTATCGCTGTGTCTGTCGCATCAAATACAACCCTCACGTTGTTGAATATGTTTGATTAAGTGCTCAACCTGCTGCTTAAACTGGCCATCTTCTTTAATCAATTGACGAATATGGTGGGTGGTATGACTAGCAGTGCCCATGCTCGTTAAATTAAATTCATGGGCAATCTCAATAAGTTTGGCACCAGCCAATTCTTGGCATAGATACATGGCCACTTTTCTTTTATGATTGACTTTCTGAGGTCCCCTGATCACCCGTATTATATCCTCGATGGTGACATCATAAAAACCAGCGACACCGCTGATGATTTGGGTCATGGTCAAGTCGGTCTGAGCGGGTGGATTTTTTGAGGTGGCCGTTAGGCAAGATAGTGATGCTTTGAATTTTTTACTGCCGATGACGCTTGGTAGATGGCTTTTGCCATACCACTGCAAAACTTCTTCACCCATTCCTGAACTCATATAATTGGCATAACCTTGGGCTTTATCTTCACACTCAAGCATTGCAAAGAGTGTATCTTGTGAAAGCCAACTCAATGGCGCTGCTTTGCCAATATAGGCCGGATAGCTGGACCATGGATAGTCAACCAAGTGTTTCACTACTGGTTTTTTGATTGCAATTGGACGGTTATGGATGAACTGAGATAGCTTCAATAGAGCGTCATCATGTTCCACTAACACCGCTTTAAATCTGCCTTTAAACAATGGCCCGTCAGTATCATTCACGCGGTTGTAGCGCTGAGTATAAACTCCGTTAATATGCCGCATGATTCGGCTTAGGTTGCCTTTTGGTGTCTTGAGCAGCAAATGATACTGGTTATGGGCAAGGCAATAAGCATGGACCATTAAACCATAGCGAAAATAGGCTTCACCGAGAATATCAAGAAAAGCTTGATAACATGCTGGCGAAGCAAAAACTGAACGCCCGGCAACCGAGCGGTTCATGACATGATAATGGGCATTTTCAAATTCAACTCGTAAAGGTCTTGGCATCGGTTGCAACAGATAGAAATGGGTAAAAGTGGCTTGAGATTATATAACGGATACATAAACTAAATTAAACTAAATGATTTTTAATAAAATCATCCAAAACAGACCGTTTACCGTTAAATATGGCATGTAAGTTATTGATTTACTGTTCACAGCCAGATCTGCACCCCCTATTTCCCTATTTTTTCTCGCCTAATAGCAACCATGATGGCTACAGCGACTTATGCACTTCAACGTTAAATTTGCCTTGTAATATGCTGTAATATTTATTTATACGTTATGCTGCTATAGTATAATTTCCTATAATTTTCATTAACTTAACAATAGGAATAAACATGCGTGATAAAGCAAAACGCTATTATATCTACCCAGCCATTGGTATTGCACGAGTCGGTAACAGCGAAAGTGACTACTTAATCTCGCCAGAGATTGTTGGCCAGCAATTCCCAGCCGATCAAAAATACAAAGATTGCGAGGGTAAAGTCAAACGACAAGCAGCCAAATTTCGCATTTATGCCATGAATGAATCGGGCGTAGCTTTAGAAGAAGTAGTGTGTAACGATAAAGTCGAGATCCAATGGCGAGTGCATATCGCTAATCGTAAGGCCATCAACTATGAATTCAAAAATGCGATGGATATGGGCGACTTATCGCTAAATTGCACTCTACGTAATCCCGCTATGGTTGATTTAGCCGAGCGCCAGCAAAAGCTATTGCTAGATCCGGGGCCACGAAAAATAAGTGGTATTTGCCGCCAGCAAAGCAATGCTGATCGGTCAAAATCGGAAGATTTCACTTTTGATAGCGCTAAATTTTATCAGGGCACCGCTTTTGAACAAGATGTTTATTTAGGGGAGTTACGTACTGACGAACAAGGACGGTTGTTAGTTTTAGGTGGACGCGGACATTCAGCCAGTTTTGATGGTAAACAGGCCACGACTTTTGCCAACAATAATGGTTGGCATGACGATGTGGCAGATGGCACAGTGCGCGCCAAAGTCATTATCGATGGCAAACAGTTTGATGTTGAGCCAGCTATGGTGGCGGTTACGCCACCAAACTTTGCACCGGGTATCGAAGGCACAGTGACACTAATGGATGTGGTCGACAATTTATTTGAACAACAACAATTAATCAAGCCGGTCGAAAACGTTTCATTCTATCGCGATATTTATCCGATATTCGACAGCCTAGTCGCTAATCAGGCGGTAAACGCTGGGTTTTATTTTTTGTTTGGTGAAAATGCCCCAGGAAATTTTAGTGCCAAACAGTTATTAGAAAAAATGTCCAGTAACGCAGATGAGCATAAAACATTGCGCTGTTATTTGTTTAACCAATTCAGGCCTTCGGTCACTGTCGCTAAAGAGCAACGAGCCGCAGCATTGAAAAAAATTGACCAACAACAAGTTGATCGCCAAACGGGTCTGGCGATACAGCTGGGTGACATTGCTATAAACGCAGTAACAGCCAGTCAAGAAGCATTGCAAGCAGATCAGTTGCCGCCATTTTATGGTGATGCTTATGGCGAATACCTAGAAAATCCGTTGGCCAACCTCAGCTTGACAGATCGACAATATGAAATGTTGCAACGTTGGTCGCAAGGTGAATTCACCAATGACACTCAGGCATTTGCCGTTAATGATGTAGACGATTTGAAAATTGAAGATCGACCTAAAGCATTGACCCGTGGTCATTTGTCGCAGTGTTTGGGTGGCCCATTTCATCCGGGTATTGAACTGACCTGGTTTTTACGACGCATCAGCATGTGGAATATTAACGATAATATCGACCCGATGCGGCTTAATGTGCTGCCAAAAAAGCAAGCACCACAAGACTTTTATGGTCCCGTGTTAACCCCTAAAATGGCGTTGGAGCAGATGTTTAATGCCAGTGGACCTGGTACTTTGACCCGTTTTATGGGGGTGCCGTGGCAAACAGACGAAGCCAGTTGTCGTTCGGGCCAAGACTACGATCCCGCTTATTATTTGCCTTTGGCCAGCTTTTGGTCGGCGCGTGTACCTAATCAAGTACTAAGTGAGCGCAGTTTCAAGCGGCTTAACGATCAAAATTTACCGCCATTGCAACGATTAAAACACATGAACTATCGTCAGGATTGGTTGCGTTTTTTCAATTCAACGGCTTATGAAGTCCAAATTAATGGCATGGTTAAAGACTGGGATAAAATTGGTATTGTTAAAAAGCGAGTTATCAACCCACCTTTGCAAGTGGGTGAATACCAATTGAGCTCACTGTGGGTTGAATCAGAGGTGAATATCAAATTTACAGTGAATGATCCGAGTTTTCGCCAATTGTTACATTTGGAAAGTTTAGCCAATGCCGCAGGAGAAATAGCCGCGCCGAATTTACAAGCGGGTGATCATGCCGATAATTTACGTGAATTAGAGCGTGATGATTGTAAGTTTGCGACTAACTCGGAGCCGAAACGCCCCACCTTTACCCGCCAAAAATTATTTGGCCGCAAAGATTAATGTCAGAGTATGACGTGATAATTGTCGGGGCCGGGGTGGCGGGTTTGTCAACTGCCGCGGCCTTGTCCAAACG
This sequence comes from Alteromonadaceae bacterium, assembly GCA_047614605.1. GTDB lineage: Bacteria > Pseudomonadota > Gammaproteobacteria > Enterobacterales > Alteromonadaceae > JABSOG01. The sequence goes on along the minus strand of JBLHHD010000284.1, from coordinate 902 downwards.
AGGGTTACGGGTTGCCGTTATCGACAAGGGCAGCGTTAATGCTATCAAAACCGGTGAGTGTTTAATGGCTGATGCACTACCTATAATGGCGCGATTGGGATTAAGTGAGGCGTTTTTAGCCGCCAAGCACCAGTCACTGCAATCTTATCAGGTCGCTTGGGGTGAACAAGACATGTTCGAGCGTCATTTACTCACCAGTCCTACGGGTGCCGGATGGATAGTTAACCGGCCAATATTTGATGGCATGTTGGTTGATCATTGTGTTGAAAATCAAGTGATATTGTATTGGCAGTCGGCCTTGGAACACCTCAAAAAAACCGCAACTAACCAGTGGCAGTTGAGTATTAAAGGTGAACAGACAACCAATCTGACGGCTCGGTTTGTGATTGATGGCAGTGGCCGTAGCCGAGCGTTAACTCAACGATTGGGGATCAACAAGCAACGGTTGGATAAGATGGTGGCCAGTTGTTGTCATGTAAACAGTGAGTGTGAATTATCAAGCGCCAGTGCTACTATAGCCAGCGACCAGCATGGCTGGTGGTATTACGCCAAATTCTCACCCCATCAGGGCAGTTTGGCCTATTTTACTGACTCTGATTTACCCTTGCCAGCTCATGGTAAAGATTTACTGGCTGCAGCCACCAAGCATAATATTTTAGCACCGTTATTAACTGATGCTAATGCTGTTACCGAGACATTTAAACGCTGCGGGGCCGACTCGTCTGCCTTGCAATCTTGTGTTGGTGACGGTTGGTTAGCCATAGGCGATGCCGCTCATAGTTTTGATCCACTTTCGTCTTATGGCATGACATCGGCATTGGCCAGTGCTTTTTATGCCAGCCAAGCGTTATTACGCTACTTTGCTGACCAGCCGCAATATCTAAAGACGTATCAACAGTTAT
>JBLHHD010000283.1:0-4759 GCA_047614605.1 Alteromonadaceae bacterium | reverse complement strand
GGGTAACAGATAAACAATCCTCTTTTACGCCGGTAAATATGCGAAAACTGCTGACAGGCAGCTCCGACGGTAGGGGTATAAATAATTGCCATCACTTCTTCAAGATGACCAGTGATTAAATGATAAAACAGGGTTTCGTTGGTGTCCTGAATATTCCCAATATTTATAATTAATTCAAGGGTTTAACCCAAGTTGAGGTTATTTATTGAGTATAACCCATATTCCGCAGCATTTTTCGAAGAAGATAGCAGCAAATTGTCTACACGTTCGACGAGTTTATCAATAATCAGGTCGGTATCGATGCAACTTTACTTTGTTTGATGTTTTTATATAGGTCCTAAATTTCTTATTTTATTGAAAAATATAAGAATTAAAAAGGTTTAGTTTCTAAATAATGGTGCGGAATGCCGGGTATAAGCCAACATTGTTTTTTTGACAGTTAAAAAATAGCTGTTAACGAACTGATCAAAGATGATCCGATAATTGATTTATATCAACAGGGCAATACGCATAGCGGTTATTAACAGGATCACCAACAACCAAACGGCCAGCACTTTTTCAACCAGTGCGACGGTTTGTCTGACAGCGCTCACGTCAGGGTCTTTAGTGCTTTTGTTGGCGATCACCGGGCGGCGAATTTTACGGTTTTCATAAAATACGGGTCCACCCAGTGAGACATGCAGGCCGCCAGCAGTTGCTGCAAGCAGGTGCAGACTGTTATCGTTACCCCAGCGTCTGGCGGTATGCATCAGCTGGGTACTGCGTTTAAAATCGTTTAATAACATCATCGAATAAGTCATCAGTCGGGCAGGTAACCAGTCAAGTAAATAACACAGTACTTGGGTGAGTTGACCAAAATGCCTGTAATGGACGATTTTAGGATTCCAGCACTGGTTTAGTAACATGGCTAAGCGGTAGGCCAGCATGACAAAGCTGCCGCAACACAGGTAATAAAAAATCACCGCAAAGTATTCTTTGCTACTGCGTAATATCACCATTTCAATGGCCGCTTTACACAATCCCATCGGGCTTAAATTGTCGGTGCGGCGTAATACCCAACTTGATAAACGGGCTTTAGCGAGGCTTTTTTGATCTTTTTTCAGTGCTTTGGCTAAATTTAACACATCTTTTTTAACCGGTGACCAGCTTAAACATAACCATAATAAGATGCCGTCAAAAATCGCTGGAAATTCGGCGACCAGGGTCATCATATAAGCTAAAAACAAAAAAGGCAGCATTAAGGTTAGCATGGCCATCGAGCCGGAGATTTTCTGCTGGGCAACCGAGGGGCGTTTGTTTTTGGGGTGGACTTTTTCGCTGATCGCCAAAGTAATGGCCGTAAAAAACCCCAGAGGATTATATTTTGGGGATAAAGAACAAACGCGCTCAAGTATTAATACACTGATTAATACCAGAATGCTGTTGGGTACCAGATAAAGTACCTCTTCCATTTAGGCAGTCAAAGTTTTGCCTTGCAAATTGGTCAATAACGCCATAACCATTTGCGAGGAATATTTGGAGGCTTTTTCGATATACGCTTCAAATGACTCAGGCGATTCTTTACCTGCAATATCTGACAATGAGCGAATAACCACAAAAGGCACTGACAATTGATGACAAGTCTGAGCAATGGCAGCACCTTCCATTTCAACCGCTTTCATAGTGGGGAAGTTTTTGCGGGCCTGCTCAATCACATCAGGTTTACACATAAACGTATCACCAGTGGTGATAAGCCCGGTCGTAACTTGTACATCACTGACTTGTTTAACACTTTGCTCGGCAGCTTCGATAAGCATTGGATGGGCTTTAAAAGCCGCTGGCATATTGGGTAGCTGACCAATTTCGTAACCAAAAGCTGTTACATCAACATCATGATGACGCACTTCTGAAGAAATCACGACATCACCCACTTCAAGGGCCTGATCAAAACCACCAGCAGAGCCGGTATTGATCACGCAATCCGGGGTAAATTGAGTCAGTAATAAAGTGGTGGCAACAGCAGAGGCTACTTTACCAATGCCACATTGCACTAATACCACATCCATATTATTAATCTGACCACAGAAGAAAGCATAACCGCCCAGTTCAGTCGTCTTTAGGTCAACCATCGCGTCTTTAAGGATAGCGACTTCAGGTTCCATCGCACCAATGATGCCAATTTTCATTTTCTACTCTCTGTTTAGTTCGTTAATTTATCGGTTAATTTTGCTCAGGTCATTGCTTTGTCAGTTTAAATAGCTGCTTGCCTATATCGGTATTGTCCAGATGACCATTAAAGCGTTCTTTGCCAGTGCCGTGCGCAAACACCTGAACATCGCCGCCGGTGTGGTTTGATGATGTCCAGCCAGTTAATGTCAGTTGCGACGTTAAAGCTACCAGCTCATCACTAATTAGTTGCTCAGCGTTATCCTGCGCGGTTTTGCGGGTTTCGCTGTCTGAGCCTTTGGCTTTGTCAATCAGCTTGATTGCCTGCTTTTGAACTTTATCTAACCGGGCTAATTTAGCTGAACTGATCGAAATCGCCATGTTTTTGCGCCACAGAGTTTCCATATCTTTGTTTTTGAGTACATCGTCGATGGTCTTGTCAATGGAGTGACGAATTTGTTTGACAGCAGAGGGTTTCCAGCGATATTCGCCTACTGTGCCAACGCTCAGACCACCGGTATTATGATCGGCGGTCATCACCATCAGGGTGTCGTCACCATTGTCTATCTGCTCTTTTACATAGCTGACTACCCGGGCAAGGTCGTTAACCTCATGCATGGCACAAGCAATATCATTGGCATGACCACACCAGTCAATCATGCTGGCTTCAATCAATAAAAAATAACCTTTGTCGCTGCTTTTATCGCTACCTTGCAGTAACGACATCGCCTTTTTAACCATTTTATGTAAACGGTAAGCCGGTTGATGCTTGACTTGATTATCAATGGCATACCCGATACCTTTTTTGGCAAATAAACCAAGGACCGGTAACTGTTTGATTCGATCCAGTTGATCCCATTGGTCAGCATAGTGATAACCCGATTGTTTAAACTGGCTGACAATATCCCGGTCTTTACGAATAAAGTATTTTTTTCCACCGCCAAACATTAAGTCGGCAACAAACTGACCATTAACCCGGTTATCATAATAATCGTCGGCAATGGCGTTGTAATTATAACGATAAGTATTATGGGCAACAAACGAGGCGGGGGTGGCATGATTGATTTGAGAAGTGACCACTAGGCCAGTTTTTTTACCCAGTGATTTGGCATATTCCATAATGGTTTGCAGCGGCTGGTCATTGATATCGACCGCGACTGCCTGATTATAGGTTTTTACTCCGGTACTCAGGGCCGTTGCTGATGCCGCTGAGTCGGTGACATAAGTGTTGTCGGTATGATTTTTTTGCGTCCCTCGCGAATGTGTTGAAGCCATACCCACCAGTAAATGGTCAAAAACGGTCGTTTCAACTTTTATCGTCGCCGGGTTATCCATATAACCCCGATAGGCTGTGGTGTACGCCGATCCCATACCATCGGCAATAATAAAAATTATATTTTTGGGCTTTTCAACCGCGCTTGCCACTAAAGGCATTAGCAGTGCATAAGTTGCACTTAGGAGTATCCATTTTTTACGCATTTCGCTCACTAAAGTTTGCTACCTAATCAATTAAACCCGGTTATTTTTTTAGCTTAAATCAGGTTTCTGGTTAACTCATTGGTATGATTATTTTAACCACCGCATTCGAGGTAGGGATAATAAACCACCTAGCGCACCAATGAAACCTCCAATGTACATTGATTTTTTACCGACTGACTTGCCAAGAGCACCGCCGATCAATGCCCAGGTTTCAATTTCACTTAATTGATGGCTGATGGCTTGCCCATCTAACACTCTATTGGCGGTATGCTCGCAGTTGTGTCTGAATAACCGATAGTTAGCGGGTTCGTCCAGTACCTGACGGGCTTTACGTAATACTTCATCAGGGTGCAGGCCGCTGGATTTGGCATAAACTTCCTTACCATTAGCAAAGGTAATAAAATCAACCTGGTGCTCACCGGCTTTTGGGGTGTTATGCAAAATCAGCGTATTGCCCAGATAAATACCCACATGCATTACCATGCCTTTACGGCGAAAAAGCAAGTCACCAATGGTTAATTCGCCGCTGTCGGTTACGGCTTTAAGGCTGTCGTTGTACATCTGTATTGTCCTGGTGGTTCTTTATTTTAAGGCTATCTTTGTTTAAGTTAGTCGGTGTGGTTTTTCATCCAGCAAATGGCCTACCACCGACGGGTCGTCGACAATCGATTTAGGCTCTGGCAAGGCCAGCTCACCAATATCATCAATACTGACTGATGGATCATCAACACAAGCCTCAAGCACAGCAAACGCTTCATTAAAGTATTGAGCCAAGGGTTCGAGTGATTTGATTTTATCATTACAACATACCAGCCCGACATTGGCGACACCATCATAGGTTAGCAAGGTGATGTTTACCCCACCGCCTGGGGTTAGCGCCGAGATAGGGTAGATGCTTTGGACCTTACAGTCTTTGTAAAACAGCCCTTCTTTAGGACCTGGCACATTGGAAATTAAGATATTACCAAGGGGCCGGAAAAAGTTCGACAGGTGAAGCTTTTCAAAGACTAATGCCCAGGATTGCCACCAAATAGTGTAATAAGCAAAAGCGGGTGGATAGACTTTTTTGGCCGCCCGTTTGACGATTTTGTGTGACTGTACAATTTGACGCAAGCGTTTATAAGGGTCTTGTTGA
>JBLHHD010000282.1:0-4785 GCA_047614605.1 Alteromonadaceae bacterium | reverse complement strand
GAAAATGGCGTGAATACTTTACCCATTTTTGTTCCGTCTTGGTCAAAACAAGCCAAGTCGATGCTGATGTTTTGCCAGCTGTCCGGTTGTAAGCTAACCAGTGCGGCGGTTAAATCGACTTGAGCGCCTTTACATTGTTGCTGACAATCCATTTCAAGCATCACCGAACCCGTCGCTGCTTGATTGACTTTAACCGCCATCGATAACGATGAACCCGCTTCCAAATAAGCCCGCAAATCTTCTGGGAAAGGACTGGTTAAACCTAAACTGCCATACCCTTTGCCATTAAACGTGACCTGACGCGCATCTTCTTGCACTTGCTTGTCGATGGTACGCAAATGAACAATGTCATTGTGCTGAACGCTGCTAATAACGTCTTGACGCTGATTGGCGGCACCAATGAACATTTTCCACGGTGCTTTAGCCGCCCCGTCAAACAAAGCTAGCGACTGTAGTGCACTCGAATTAACCCCGGCTTGCTCGGGTAAGTTATTCGCCAACAAATCAGGCTCGCCATAACGTAAACCAAACCCATAAGCCAATAACGGCTGATAATCCTCGTCAAAACGATTTACCGCCGTTTGTTGTGGAGTCGTCGGCCACGAAAAAGCCAGCTTGCCACTAAAGTCATAATTAACCTGACCATCGGGTTTGCTAAATAACACATCAGCGATGCCCTGCCCTTCAGAGCCCGGCAACCAAGCCGCAACAAAAGCATCCGAAGCGTTTAATTCAGGGTTAACCCACATTGGTCGGCCACTAATAAAGACCGACACCACGGGAATACCCTGAGCTTTGAGTTTTTTCAGCAAGGCCCAATCGCGCTTGTTACCTCGTTGATATTCGAGGTTATCCAAATCGCCATTGCCCTCGGCATACGGCTCTTCACCAAAAACCACTACCGCAACATCTGGTTTTTGCTGATATTGGCCATCGACACTTAACGTTACGCTGCCACCAGCGGCTTCAACCACCTGCTGTATACCGCTATAAATCGAAGTGCCACCAGGAAAGTCGGTATTGCTGTTGCCGGTGCCCTGCCAGGTAATCGTCCAGCCACCCGATTGCTTGCCAATATTGTCTGCTCCGTCACCCGCTAACAACACTTTTTGATTAGGGGCCAGTGGTAACAACTGCCGATTATTCTTCAATAATACCAACGACTCTCGTACTGCCTGACGTGCTACTTCACGGTGACTTGCAGCACCAATCAACTCAGTTTTACCCGACAACGGACGATTCGCCGGACTCGGTTTGGTAAATAATCCGGCGCGTAATTTGACTCGTAAGATTCGACTAACCGCATCATTAATTCGAGCCTTACTGATTTGCCCCGTCTTAACCTCGGCGATAGTGTTGTAATAAAGCGCTTTCCAGCTGTCACCCGGTGCCATAAAAATATCCAGACCGGCATTAATGGCTTGCGGGCAGCTTTCATTTGAGCAATTAGTGACTTGTCCATGACCATTCCAGTCACCGACAACCAGCCCGTCAAAGCCCATTTTTTGCTTGAGTACATCATTGAGCAAGTACTTGCTACCGTGACTTTTTTCGCCTTGCCAGCTGTTAAACGAGGCCATTACGGTTTGTGCACCGGCGGTTAAACCACCCACATACCCTTGGGCGTGAATATCAAATAACTGTTGCTCGCTCGACACATTATCGCCCTGGTCGTCACCATTAATGGTGCCACCATCACCAATAAAGTGCTTCACCGTACCAATCACGTTTTGATCACTCAAAAAGTCATCACCACTGCCCTGCAATCCTTTAACGATCGCGGCGGCATAAGCTTTAACGATCTCAGGGTCTTCGGAATAGCCTTCATAAGTACGCCCCCAACGGTCATCCCTTACAACCGCAACAGTAGGCGCAAATACCCAATCGATACCGGTTACCATGACTTCTTTAGCGGTGATACCAGCAATCGTTTCAATCAGTTGCGGGTTATTGGCTGCACCCAAACCGATATTGTGCGGAAATAACGTCGCGCCAATCACATTATTGTGACCGTGCACCGCATCAGTGCCCCACATGGTCGGAATAACTGAGCCATCAAGGCTATCGTCTACTGATGCCTGATACAGACTTTCGGCCAGTTTGATCCAATCAGCAGCCACGGCTTGCTTGTTACGTTGTGGAAAAGACCCACCGCCATTAAGATAAGAACCAAAGCCGTATTTACGCATATCTGCCACGGTGATGCTGCCAATTTCTGGCTGGACCATTTGCGCGACTTTTTGCGCAAGGGTCATATTATTGAGCAAAGTTATCACTGACTTTTCGGTTTTTTCATCTTTGGCGACGATTGAATCAATTCTCGGCCAAATCTGTTGATTTTGACTGGTTTCATTAGGCTGTGAAAGTTCGGCTTGCTTGACAGGTGCCCACTGACACCCCGACAACCCTACCAGACAGCATGACACCGCCAATGTTGATAATTTAAAGGATCGGTTACTCATGATTTACGCTGCCGCCTCATTAACTGGTTTACTGCCCCAAAGGCCGTAATAAGCAATATACACATAACATATCAACGGCAAGAAAAACGCCATTTGAATACCAATTGTATCGGCTAAAACGCCCTGTAGCAGCGGCACTAAAGCCCCACCGACAATCGCTAAACACAAAATACCCGACGCCTGACTGGTATATTTACCCAGCCCGCTAATCGCCAAACTAAAAATGGTTGGAAACATAATTGAATTACATAAACCCACCAACAAAATCGCCCACATCGCTACACTACCGGTGGTCAGCATAGTAATAGTAATAAGCACTACCGCCATCACTGCGTTAAAACACAAAACATGACCAGCGGAAATTTTTTGCATCACCGCAGCACCAATGAAACGGCCCACCATGGCACCACCCCAGTAATAAGCAATGAATTTAGCCGCCTGAATTTCTTCCATAGCGGCAATGCTTTTTTCACCTAAAAAGCTCACCAAAAAGCTGCCAATTGAAACCTCGGCACCAACATAAACAAAAATACCGACCGCACCCAAGACCAAATGACGATATTGCCAAGCTGAGCCTGTATCATGGCTTACAACCTGATTGGCACTGTCATCAAAACCCATTACTGGTAACTTTATCCAGGCAAACGCCGCCGCCAAAAAGAACAATGAACCGGCCAACAGCAAATACGGCATTTGCACTGCCTGAGCTTGCTCTGCTAATGCCTGGTCACTGGCTGCTTGCGTGGCAACACCCAAAATCAGCAAGGCACCAAAAAATGGCGCTACCGTGGTACCCAAAGAGTTAAATGCCTGGGTCATGGTTAAACGTGAAGAAGCGGTTTTAGCATCGCCCAATGCACTGACATAAGGATTTGCCGACACTTGCAGCAAGGTAATACCTGAGGCCAAAACAAATAAAGCCGCTAAAAATAACGGATAACTTTGAATTGAGGCTGCTGGGTAAAATAACAAACACCCTACACCTGCTACCAATAACCCAATCACAATGCCTTTTTGATAACCAATCCGGCGGGTGATTGCTCCTGAGGGTAACGACACCATAAAGTAAGCGCCAAAAAAGCAAAACTGAATGAGCATCGCCTGAGTGTAATTTAATGAAAAGACATTTTTCAAATGAGGAATAAGTATGTCATTGAGGCTGGTAATAAATCCCCACATAAAAAACAAAGTGGTTAAAGAAATCAAAGCAAAACGATAGCCTTGCTGATTTTCTCGTGGCTCGGCCACGTTTGCTGGTGCGTTAAGTATCGACGATCCCGCCATGTTATCCTCCGGGCCTGGCCCAAAAATTAATTAGTGTAATTATTATGTATGCTAAATCAAGCTTAACTTAATTATCTTGTAAAGAACACAATGTAAGCGCTTTCATTTATAACACATTTGCCAAAAAGGGCAAAGTATTTTACACTGCAAGAATGATAAATGTAAGCGCTTACACGGTTGTTTAAACATATAACCAAAAACAGTGGCAAAGTATTCAGGCATTAAGATGAAAATAACCTTACCAACACAGTCAAAACTACGCACCAAGGACTTTACCTTTGGTGTCGCTACCGCTTCTTTTCAAATTGAAGGAGCGGCTACCACACGTCTGCCCAGCATTTGGGATACCTTTTGTACCACCCCAGGTGTTATTAAAGACAATAGTAATGGTGATGTCGCTTGTGATCACCTGGCCCGCTGGGAAGAAGACATTGATCTGATCCTTGCTTTGGGCGTCGACAGCTACCGCTTTTCTGTCTCGTGGCCTCGGGTGATCAACCAAGATGGTAGCATCAACGAACAAGGCATGGGGTTTTACGTCCGTTTACTGGACAGGCTCAATCAGCATAACATCAAAGCCTTTGTCACCTTATATCATTGGGATTTACCCCAATACCTCGAAGATGAAGGTGGCTGGTTAAACCGCCAAACCGCTTATCGCTTCAGTGAATATGTTGATAAAGTCAGCCGCGCTTTTGGTGAGCGAGTGCATAGCTACGCCACTTTAAACGAACCGTTTTGCAGCGCGTATCTAGGTTACGAAATGGGCATTCATGCACCGGGCCTAAAAAGCAAAGACTACGGTAAAAAAGCCGCTCATCATTTATTGCTCGCCCACGGGTTAGCCATGCAAGTGCTCAAACAAAACAGTCCGTCGATAGCGGCCGGTATTGTACTTAACTTTACCCCTGGTTACGCCCTATCGGATGATCCGGCAGACTTTTTAGCCGCCAAACGGGCCGATGACAACTTTAACCAATGGTACATCAAACCGGTGATTGATGGTCAATACCCAGCCTTAATTAATGACTTACCCCTA
>JBLHHD010000281.1:0-4807 GCA_047614605.1 Alteromonadaceae bacterium | reverse complement strand
ATATGCAGGAGCATTATGTCGGGCATTCTGACAGTCACGTTCTTTGTATGAATATTAAACGATAATATTGACAGTCACACTGTTATAAAATCCGCTTTAGCTAAACACTTTCATGATCATCAACGCCAGTGAAACAATGATGGTGAACTCTACCGTGGCAATACCGACATTATCCTGATGATTGATTTCAACATCAGCATTGATGTGGTTAAGCACGATTTTTGAACCGATAAAAGCAAAAGCGATATTGGCTATCATAAAACAGCTGCCATAAAGGAAAAATGCCAGTACATTAGTGGTGATTTCTGCTGGTAGGTAATGGGTGATTTGCGACGCGGTTTTTATATTTAGTGCGCCAGCTATCAAATAACCAGAGTAATGAATACTCAACGACAGATTTTCATATGACAGGGTACGTTGCATCGAGTCACCTTGGTTGGCTTTGGCATAGCGGTATTCACGCCAACGGGCAAGTAGCAAAAAGTACGCTTGGGTAATAAAAAACATGATAATGATGATCAGTAAATCATCCATAGTATTGGCACCACTCCAGTGATAAATGGCGATAATGCAAATGGCATTGGCGATAATACTGGCGGCGTCAACAAATGCACCGGCGATGTTTTTTTGATTAATGGCTTTGTTTTCATCAAAGTTAAACAAGATATGATGGTCATGGATGTAACGGCCCATCTCCATAAAAGCCACGGCTAGGGCGGCATAAATCAGTGCATGAATGCTATCGGCAAATAAGTCTTCGAAACTCAAGCCACGAAAAACTTCGCCGGCAATCAATACAAACGCAAAAATAGATCCGGCATAGCTCAAGCCATAAGCAAAATTATCCAGCAATGCGAGCTCTTTGTTGAGCTTACGTCCGGTTCGGTATTGCGTTATCCAGCGATTAATGAAAAAGTAAATAAATACAATGACTAATGTGATCAAGGTGGTTTTTATTTTGAGCCAGTCTGATGAGCTTAATTCCATATTTTTAATGCGGTTTTTTTTGTTCGGTTGGCTTATGATAACAGTATTGCTATTAATTAATAATGCACAATCAATAATTATCGCTTCAGCACGGCATTTACGAACACTTGATTTACCAACATTTTATTTTACAACAAAGAGTATTTAACGAATGAACAGTCAGTTAGTCACTTCATATGAACAACAGTTTAATCAGTTGCCCGTGTCGTTAATGACAGTGGCGAATGATTATTGGCAAAAACTCAACAGCAATAGCCCGGCACTTTGTCAAACCATTAGTGCTCAGTTACAAGCCCAAATTAAAATCTGTTTTGCCCTGAGTGATTTTGTTGCTGAGTCTTGTGTTTATCAGTCTGACATTGTCCGCCACGTATTTTTGACTGAGGATCCGCTGTTTTGCTTAAGTGAAGACTATCCGCAACTGATCGGTGAGCTTGATGAAATAGCTGAAGAGGCTGACTTTGCTCGGGCTATTCGCCAGATGAGAAAATCACTGATGGTTAAGATTGGTGTCGCTGACCTGTTAAAACAAATCCCCATCGAGCAAAGTTTTAAATTGATTGCCGGTTTATCTGATCTGTTGATTTTGTCTGCTTATCGGCGGGCCTACTATGAAGTGGCTAAAGTGAACGGTCAGCCAATGACCGAAGAGGGTCAGTCGATGCCTTTGTCTATTTTGGGCATGGGCAAGCTTGGCGGACAGGAGTTGAACTTTTCCTCAGACATTGATCTGATTTTTTGCTATCCCGGCACCGGACAGACCGTAGGGGGACGTAAGTGTATTGATCACCATTCGTTTTTTATTAAAGTGGCGCAAAAACTGATCAATTTTCTTGACCATCAAAGTGGCGATGGTTTTGTGTTTAGGGTCGATATGCGCTTAAGACCTTTTGGTGACAGTGGTCCGCTGGTGCTCAGTTATTCTGCCATTGAAGATTATTATCAGGCCCAGGGCAGAGATTGGGAGCGTTATGCGATGCTCAAAGCCCGGGTGATTTATCAAACACCGATTGAAAACTTACCCAAGGGTGAGCCGTTGCCAGTCGATTATGTTTATGGTGAACAATTGCAGGCATTATTAAGACCCTTTGTTTACCGACGCTACATTGACTTTAGTGTGATTGATTCACTGCGAAAAATGAAGCAAATGATCACCGTTGAAGCGAGACGTAAAAATACCGGACTAAATATTAAACTGGGTTTTGGCGGTATTCGTGAAGTTGAGTTTATTGCTCAAGTACTGCAACTCATTCGGGGAGGACGAGAAAAAGCGTTGCAAGTCAGGCCCTTGTTGTCGGCTCTGCATCAGCTTGAAGTACATCAGGCATTAGGTGAGCAGCAGGTTGAGCAGCTTACCAACAGCTATTTGCAATTAAGACGTTGTGAGCATTATTTGCAGGTATTTAATGACAAGCAAACCCAGTTAATGCCCGAGGATGAGTTAAATCAACAGCGACTAGCTTATTTATTTGGTTTTGATCACTTTACTGATTGCCGGGCCTATATTGTTGAGGTGATGGAAGTGGTTCATAGTGAGTTCCATTACTTGATTGATGACGGTGAGCCAGATAAATCCGATCAACCCGACGTTTTTGAGGCGTTTTGGCAATTTATAGACACTCATGATGAAATAACCGATGTTGAGCGGATAGCCCAACAAAGTGTGTTTGACTGGTTGGACAACGATCAACAAGGGGCTTTTATCGGCTGTTTGATGAAGTTTAAGACTGATATCCAAAAGGGGTATATCGGCGGGCGGGGTAAGGAAGTGCTCGACAGGCTTATCCCTCAACTGCTAAATGGCTTTAAACAAGCCAAAGAACATTTGCCAACCCTGGAGCGGGTGCTTGAAGTGATCAGCAAAATCGCATCAAGAACCGTTTATCTAGAACTTCTCAATGAAAATGACGGTGCTTTAAAACAGCTGGTGAAACTGTGTTCACAAAGTCGCTGGGTGGCTGAGCAGTTGTCACATCAACCGATTTTGCTCGATGAGCTGATTGACCCTCGGGTATTATACCATCCAATCGCTGTTGATTTGTATCAGCAGACCTTGGGTGAATATATGATGCGGGTGCCCCAGGATGACCTCGAACAGCAACTGGAATACTTGCGCCATTTTAAATTATCCCATCAATTGCGTATTGCAGCAGCGGATATTTCCGGGGTACTTGCGGTAGGGGAGGTCAGTTCACATTTAACCGCAGTGGCTGAGGCGATTGTGCAAAATGTGATGACGATTGCCTGGCAACAAATGGTAGCCCGTTATGGCGAGCCCGATGGCGGAACGTTGTTGGATATGGGTTTTGGTATTATCGCTTATGGAAAAATGGGGGGCAGTGAACTCGGTTATGGCTCAGACCTGGATGTGGTGTTTGTCCATGACTGTGATAGTTCAAAACCCACTAATGGCAAAAAAGCCATTGATTCAAGACAGTTTTATTTGAAGCTGGCCCAGCGGGTGGTGCATATATTTACCACTCGGACTGTATCAGGTGTACTTTATGAAATGGACACCCGGCTGCGTCCTTCAGGGAATTCCGGGTTGATGGCGCTTAATATTAACCGCTATGGTGCTTACCTAGCACATGAGGCGTGGACCTGGGAGCATCAGGCGTTGGTTCGTTCACGGATGGTTTATGGCTCACCGTCACTTAAACAGCAGTTTATTGATATTCGCTGTCAGATATTAATGAAAAGTCGGGATGAGAATGTGCTACGGGCAGAGGTCACTAATATGCGGATCAAAATGCGTGATAACTTAGGAAAAGGGACCAAGGTTTTGTTTGACTTAAAACAAGGGGCGGGGGGAATTGCTGATATTGAATTTATCACTCAATTTTTAGTGCTTGCCCATTCAGCCGAGCACCGTGAGTTAACTGACTGTTGTTCTAACGTTGGATTGTTAGAACTGTTTGCTCAATATCAAATTATCAGCACAGAACAAGCGCAAACTTTGCTCCAGTCTTATTGGCTGTTGCGGGGTATTTATCACCAGCTGACCTTGCAACAACAGGACAAGCTTACTGATAGTCAAGGGGTGCAAGCTTTAACTGTGCAAATTCAGCAAATTTGGCAGGCAGTATTAGGTTAGGCCAGATTTATAAGTTACTTTTTGCCAGCCAGTTTACAGTTGCTTTTGAGGTAGCTGCTGCTGTCATAAGTGATCACTGCTGCTCTTTCTCGTGGGCAGTAGTAACCAAAAACATCTCTTTCAAAGTCGCTGTCCAAGGCTTTGGCCACTGAACCTATTGTACTTACAAGGTTTGATTCTACCTGGAAGTAGTGCTTGATGATATAGTCCTTTTCGAGTCGCCAAATCAGCACTATTCCTTCTTTGGCGGCATATTCGCTGAGGATATCCTTGATGGTTTCACCGGACCTGAAATGACGATCTTCAACCTCGCCGGTAAACTTATAACTACCGGGAGTCACAATTTGCGCTCTGTTTTGTAGCTGTTCATCGACACTGAGTGTCGGTTTATCCAGTTTAAGGACAAATCCATCACCAATTGTTTTACCGTTACCGAGAAGTTCCTCTTTCACCTTACCGTAAAAGTCGCTTAACCCCTTCGCTGCTCCTGAGCTGGTTGAACTAAAAGTCCCTCTGCCTTGTGCATCTTCTTTGGCGGTCACGGGGTTGTTTTTAGAAATGGTTTTTGCCGTTTTAGTTGTTACGGTCTGTATGGCACTGTCTTGATAAGTCAACAGGTATATTGCCGCACCACCCAGACCAATGACCAAAATCAGGTTTTTAATCCAAAACCACATAATAACTCAACACATTTTGATACCTCATAGCAAAATACTAACGGCTTTT
>JBLHHD010000280.1:0-4836 GCA_047614605.1 Alteromonadaceae bacterium | reverse complement strand
GAGTGACAGGTTTACAGTAAAAACAATAAAAAAACCAACTTAACACCGCTAAAATTGAACTTTTTCACCGACTAAGCGGTCGAATAAACACCCATAGTCTAGCTTATTTGGAACTGTATAGGAAACGGAACCAGTCCAATAGAAGCAAAAAAATTGAGCAAATATCACCATTGATGACTACGCTTTAATTAACGGATAAGTCACTAACTTACGGATATATAACACTATAGGTGTAAAATCAAAACGAATATCAAGGTGACAGGCGACACAAACCTGAGTATGCTGACAGCCCACTGACAGCTTTACAGTATTGTCGCATGACGAGAATTAATTAACATTATTCAGTTACAGCGACGTAATATACGCTATTAAGGGTTTAGTTATGCAAAAACGATGGTTTTGCCTGAGCACAATAACCATCCTGCTACAGGCTGGTTTTGCCGTTGCCAACGCGGCGACAGACACTCCACTGCTGGCCGCAACAGACATTCCCCCAATACACAGTGATTCCTCACAGGTGCAAGTCGCTCCTAAGTCCCAACAGCAAAAGCCAACGCCAATCACACTAGGCACTCAAGAGCAAAGCCAACTTAAAGCCCAGGTAGAAGCTTCCATTTCCCATTATGAATCAGCCATAGCCGGGCTTGAATCACAAAGTGGCGCATACGGTGGTCAGCTTGAGCAGCAATTGATGAGTCTGGGACTGGCACAGGAGTATCTGGGAAAACATGCCAAGGCAATCAAAATCTATAAGCGTGCCATGCACCTTAACCGTATCAATGAGGGATTATATTCCACCGGACAAATCCCTATTATTGATCGACTAATCAACAGCCATATCGCGCTGGCCCAATGGGATAAGGTCAATGACAAATATCACTATATGTACTGGCTTAATGCGCAAAATTACGGTGAAAATGATATTCGCATGTTACCCACCCTCAACCAGCTCAGCCGCTGGCACCTGCAAGCTTACGCAATGCGCTTTGGTGATGACCGCTCCGATGTGATTGAGCACTTGGTTAAAGCCCACAGCATGTTTGAAAAGTCGATCGAATTACTAAGTAATCAATATGGTCAAAACAGCCAATACTTAATCGACGATTTAAATGGCCTGACCCTGACCAACTACTTTTTTGCCACCTTCCAGCAACTCCCCCTGGAGCAGTATAAAAGTACCAGCAATATGATCAGTGATTTAGATATGCGCCGTTCAAACCAGATGATTAATCAATTTATTGCCAATAGTTTCCGAGGGGGTAGAGAATCGATCTCCCGGGTCATTGATATACATACCAACAATGAAAACTCAACTCCCTCAGCCGTTGCCAAAGCCAAAGTTAAACTGGCCGATTGGTTTTTGATGTTTAATAAACGCAATTCGGCCATTGAGTTATATCAGGAAGTGTACCAGTCATTAACCGAACAAGATTCAACCAGTCCCGATTTGGTTGAGATATTTGATCACCCAGTGGCGCTACCCCGTCTCGATTTACTCGAAAACAACACTTACAGCGAAACGGATGAACGCGAATTCGATAAACAGCGCGATTATGTGGTGGCTTCATTTAACGTGACTCCACAAGGTAAAACCACCAATGTAGAAATTATCGAATCCCAGCCAGCAGAAAATAATTCGGCTCGTTCACGGGTTAAAAAATCATTACGGCTTGCCCGATTCAGACCCCGTTTTGTTGCAGGCGAACCGGTTTATTCCGAGCCTGTCACCTTACGTATTCTTGCAGAAAAAAAATAACAAACCGTACTAACTGACAAGTAAATACCACGGTTTACTTGGCTGGGATGAAGACCAATTAGCTATAAATAAACGTTACAGAGACAAGATGATGCTAAATTTAAGCGCAAGTCCTTTAAAAAAATTGCTGTTGCTGGTCACCATGTGTTGCACCAGTTTTATTTTTGGCTGTAAAAGCACCCAGAGCCAATCATCTTCACCACCGGCAATGCCATCGCCTTCATCACCGCCAAGTTCACCCTCGTCGCCTTCCTCACCATCGATGCCTTCAACGTCGCCTTCGTCACCATCATCAATGCCATCTATTCCTTCAAGCTCTCCGGCCTCCCCACCTTCAAGTAGTGGCTCGCCCAGCAGCCAGCAAGGGCAAGAGCAAGGCCAGCAACAATCATCCAAAGCCGCTGCTAATGAGGGAGACCAAAGCGCTACACAAAGTGGTGATCCGCAGGCCGCTGGTGAAGACTCAGGCCAAAGTGGCAGTGCTGGTGAACCCAGCGCAGAACCGCCAATGGCCTCTGCTGAAAGCTCACCCAGCCAAAATGACAATATCGACTTTTCTGAGGAAGACCCCAGCAGTGCCAGTAACAGTAGTCAGCCAACTCAATCCGCCAGTTCGCAGAGCCAAAGCCAGCAGTCTAGCTCTGAGCAGTCACAAGGTCGGCAGTCATCAAGTAACCAATCACAAGGCCAACAAACTGCCGGTGATAGTCCGCAATCAGGTAACAACGCGGATGGTGACTTAGGCGATGGCGATGGCGATATCGCCGGTGGAAATATGAGTGACGGTGATTTTTCAGATGGTGGCGGCACCGATTCAGAGCAAATCGCTAAAATTGATGGGCAACTAGACGAATCAATGGGTACCTACGATGGCATGATTTTAAGGGAACGCGAATATATTCAAAACCGCCAAAACCAAAAAGGCAGTGAAGAAGAAGTGGCTCAGGTTGATCAAGGAGCCCTTTATGACGAAGCCGAAGGCGAGCAAGGCACTGCGGGTGATCAACAAAATGGCCAGCCCGGGGGGGAAGGTATTCCTTCAGGACATCAGGGTCAGTCAGAAAATGTACCGGTTGTCTCAAGGCGAGGTGATCACGATGGTAAAGGGGCAACCACTCCCCCCCCGGCAGATATTCCCAGCGGTCATGACGATGATGTTGTTGCTCGCCAAATTCGCGAAGCCGCGATGCGGGAAACCGATGCCAAGTTAAGAGGAAAGTTGTGGGAGGAATATCGAAAATATAAAAATCAAAGTACGAAGGAGTGATCATCATGAACAAAAGTCATTTAAGCCTTGCTGTCGGTGAGCCACAGCAACCCCGTAAAAACTTCATATCCATCAGTGTACTGCTCGTGGGTCTGACCTGTTCACTCATGCTGATAAGCGGCTGTAGCAGCACCATTGTCAGAACCACCGAAGTGGTACCTGTGATCCAGGAAAACCAGCATATCAAAGAAGCGTTGTTGCTTGACGTGGGCGTTGCCATCTTTGATCCTGGGATTGAAGCTGCCCTTGCCGATGATGACGAAGACAATATTGTGTTCAGCGAAATACGTAATGCCGAAGCCCGCTACTTTCCAACCCTTATAATGGAAACTCTACAGGCCAGTTCTGCATGGGGTGCGGTCAGAGTGGTTCCTAACGGCGAAAGTGCTGTCGATGTATTGTTACAAGGAACCATCATCCACTCCGATGGTGAAGTGTTGATCGTCGATATTAAAGTGACTGATGCATCAGGTAAGCAATGGTATTTCAAACGTTATGAAGCCATGGCCAGCCGTTATTCTTATGATCGCAAACAATCTGCCAAGCAAGACGCCTTTCAAAATATCTATCATTCTGTCGCCAACGACTTGCTCCTGTATCGCCGTGGTCTCGAAGATCAAAAGATCGCCTCATTACGCACCATTGCCGAATTACGTTTTGCCCAATCTTTTGCCCCGCAAACCTTTGCCAGCCATTTAGCTAAAGACAAGCAAGGCCAATATGTGATCAATAGTTTACCTGCTGATAATGATCCGATGATCACCCGGGTCCGTCAGATAAGAGAACGAGATTACCTGTTTATTGATACCCTGCAAGAGTATTACGGCACATTTGCCAAAGATATGGAGCAACCTTATCTCAAGTGGCGACAAGAAAGTTACAGCGAGGTCATTGCCCTCAAAACCTTGAAACGTAGCGCTAAAGAGCGCATTGCAGCGGGCACGGCAGCCTTGATTGGCGGTATTCTTGCCTCATCCAATTCAGGCAGTGCAGTCACTCGCACCGCAGGTAGTGTGGCTATGGCAGGCGGAGCTTATGTGATCAAAAATGGCATCGACAAAAGTAGTGAATCAAAAATTCATATTGAAGCCTTACAGGAGCTTGGTGACTCGCTCGAAGCCAGTATAGAGCCTCAGGTAATCGAACTCGAAGATCGTACAGTAACACTTTCAGGAACCGTTGATAACCAATACCAACAGTGGCGAGAGTTATTGCACCAGATTTATCAAATTGATACAACAGGTCAAGTAAATCAATAAGTTATAAAACTTATAAAGTTACCCAAACGAATCTTTATGAGCTATAAATAGATATAAATACAAGTGTTATTACGGTGAAGTTTGTGACTGACGTAACCTCACCAGTACTGACACATGAAAATTAGTACTAAAACCGTCGGGTCAGTCGCGCAGAAGTACCAGGTCAGCATAAGAATAAAGAGCCAACAAGTACCCTGGGACAGGCTCTTGGTGTACGGGTCCATTATCTTCGTCAACGCCACCAATGATCTACATAGGCGTGACACGCGACTCACTTCTGCCAGTCACTATTTTGTCAATTAATGTGTAACAGGTAGATTATCCCATGAGTAAAAAGGTTCGCCGTTCGAGCCACAATGTTAACCAAACAGGCCATCAGCCAGCAACCAAAGTTTCAGCAGTACTGTTTGTGCCGGGCAACATTACAGCGTCAGACTCAAATCGTAGTGATCTTGACCTTTGGAGTAATTCATTTGGTTTTCAGCGTGTCCATATACTTGGATTTATTCTGCTAAGCAGTATATTACTGGCAGTCCTCTTTTTATTGCCTAAAA
>JBLHHD010000279.1:0-4851 GCA_047614605.1 Alteromonadaceae bacterium | reverse complement strand
TGCTGCGTACTGGGATAAAATGATGATTGGTGTGTCAAATCTCATATGATTGACTTGCTGGATGAATTCATTGCCATCAACCAATGACATATCTAAATCGGTGACAATAACATCAAATCGTTGTGGAGCAGGTTGATAAACTTGCAGGGCATCTTGGGTATTTTCTGTTGTTTGAATGTTGTCACCGCGACGGTGAAAATATTGCTTTATTGCTTAGTTGAGTGACTATTTCAGCCTGGTCCGTTGCGAGCAAAATATTCATTAATTATAAGTCCAATAGCCGATGGAGACTTATAAGGTACGTGGTTGCAAATTGCTGTTGACATTCCTTGATAGTTGATTTTTTCATTATCAAGTACAGCATGCGTTAATAAGGGACGTTTTATAGAGTATAGGTGACAAGAAGTGAATTAGGCAACTGGACTGGTACAATTAGCGTTAAATAATGTTTGGTAGCATTTAATCAGCCGCTGGTTAGATGGGCAGGTAAGATTTTTGATTATCGCCCTTTGGACCTCACCGGGCTTATTTTGACTCATTTTGTAGCGATATGACATTTGACTAACACTAAGCTTAATCACTTTGATGGCCTTAAGCATCTGGCTTTGCAACTTTTGTGGGAGTTGGTTGATTTACCAATCATAAATCCAACGTTATCACTCAGGATGCGATTGCCCGCTGGATGGCTGACGGGGCTTTTGAACGTCAGTTACGCAAGTTGACGCGGACCTATGAACAGCGGCGTGATCACATGGTGTCGTTATTGTCTGACTATCAGCATAAAGGGCTTGAGTTGAGCTATGCGGTGCCCGATGGTGGTATGGCAATGTGGGTTAAAACACCCTTTGATGCCAGTGCATTAGCACAACAGGTCAGGCAAAAAGGGGTTTTTATTCAAACTGAAAATGAGTTTCATCTGCTTAAAGACAATAGTGAAAATCGCTTTATTCGATTGGGTTTTGCCGGTATGAATGAGGGAGATATTGAGCAGGGACTAGATTTGTTGTTTGGCGATAGTTTTGGCAGTAGTTAATGTTCGGCTTGAGGAAATGAAAAAAGGTGAACCTCTTGATGAAAAAAAGGTGAACCTCTTGATGAAAAAAAAGG
Organism: Alteromonadaceae bacterium; assembly: GCA_047614605.1. GTDB lineage: Bacteria > Pseudomonadota > Gammaproteobacteria > Enterobacterales > Alteromonadaceae > JABSOG01. The sequence goes on along the minus strand of JBLHHD010000279.1, from coordinate 3,744 downwards.
TGAACCTCTTCCTGAGTTCACCTTTATGCTTACTGTGTCCGTATTCAGGCTATTTACGTTCGAGCGCAATCTGCCAGGAGTAAACTTTTACGGTTTATTTCAATTAAAAAATCTATATTTACTACATTGTTAGCCAGGCGGTATCGCTTGGCTAACGGTTATTAACTGCTTAGTTTTGGTTAGGTGTATTTTCAGCAAAGTATTCATGGCTGTCAGCGTTTTGAACGGCATCAGCTGGATTATTAATGGCTAAAGATTTTGCACCAGACTGACCATAAACGATATCATCAGTACCTGCTACTGCATTGAAGTGGCTGATCTCATGGATGATAGTACCCGAACGAGAATCAGTACCAATTTCTCTGGCAGCCCAGAATGCTTTACAGAAGTAAACTTTGTAAGGCTGGTTAGGATAAACATAAGCGAAGTAACTTTGGTTACAGCTACAATCGAAAGTCAGTGGTTTGTTGTCCAGCGCATCTTTGATTGAATCAAAGTTACCAGCAACGGTGTTATGACGGGCTGAAGTTTCAGTGCCAAACCATGTGTTATAACGGGCACCAGAAGAACCATTAAGTGAACTTACTGAATCGTTGGCAATGTTTTTTGCCGCCGCTAACGCGCTAACCAGGTCAGACTGTTCGCCTGCACTACAAGCACCAGTAAACTCGATACCACTTGGATCAGTACTGCCGCCGCCACTACAATCTTCTTTGCGTGGGTTGCAACGTTTGGCTGATGATTGCTTGATAAAGTCCGCTTTTGGTGAATAATCAGAAGCGATGAATGAAGTGGTTACGTTTGAGCGTACGCCGTCCATTCCCATCATTGCTGCTTTGTGATTAACCATTGGTTTTTCAGCAAACAGGTTCATGTTGGTGCTGTTGTACTGGAAAGTATAGTTACCGGTTACTTTTAAATCATAGACGCCTGATAATTCAACTTGATATGAAACAGTCTGTCCCGGGGCGATAGTGATGTAATCGCTGCTAGTAGGTGCTTGACGTTTAACATGTCGACCTTGATAAGCGATATCTTTGGCATCACGGGTGACTTTGAAAAGGTTTTCTTCCAGATCACCATTGTCGTTGGCTTTCATCAAATAGCTAAGCATTTTAACCGGCTCGGCATCAGTGTTGGTGAAAGTCAGGTTAACAACGACGTCATCTGAGGCTGTCAGGTTATTGTTGTTGATGAGTGTCATGCCGGCTTCGATTTCGGCTAGTGCAGCGCCACTTAGTAGTGATGCGGCTGCTATTGCTGAAACGGCAAGTGTTTTTTTAAACATTTTTTACTCCGATTTGTAATTTTTATAATTTTTATTGCCCTGAACATTGTTGTTGTTTTATCAGGAGCCAGATTTATTGTATAAGGTGTAACCGGGTAAAATGTAGCAGAATTGTACTGAATGTAAACAGTGCTCAAAACATTTTTTTAACTTTTACGTTGTTGTTGATTGATATTAGAGCAATGCTATAAATGAATTAATATAGAGTAAATAATCTAGTGTTCTGTATCTATCCTAGCTTTAGGGCTTGTATAGACAAGGTAGATGGTCTTGGTTGATTGATAAACAGGCGAATAAAATAAATTTAAAAAAATTTGCTAAGCCGTATGATTTAATGAAAATGTTGATATTTTGTATTTATTAGAAATATATCTTTAACAATTAAACCTAAAACATTCAACCGTAAGGGGTTTTGATTGGCTAAGTTAAAAGTAACTGTGTTGTATACGATCGCCAGCCATTGGTTCATGCTGATTAACGCGCTTTACTTAAAGCTCATTAAGTCAGCCAGAGCCCGTTTCATTGGGATTTATTAGCCCATAAACCAGCTCATCGGTCCACTGCTCGCCAATACGGTAATGCTGGCGTAATAAACCTTCTCTTTGCATTCCCAGCTTTTCCATCAGTTTATAAGAAGACTCGTTGCGGGGATCGCAGCGGGCGACAATTTTGTGGGCACTTAAGTGGTTAAAAATAAACTTAATTACTGAGCTTACTGCTTCAAAAGCATAACCCTTACCCTGAAAATCGGGGTTAAACCGGTAACCTATTTCAACAATGGCAAACGCCAGTAACTCGTAGCGAAACGAGATCGCCCCGATATGATTTTGTTGTTCTTTAAGTGTGACACATAGCCCCAGCCATTCCCCCTCTTCACCCTGATAGGGTTTGAGAGAGTCCTGAAAATAGTCGACGGCCTCTTCATCACTCAGTGGCTCACGAATATAACGTACCACCTCAGGGTCTTGTTGTTGGGTCATTTCGTCCGCCAGATCACTGGGTTTAAATCGGCGGATCATCAAACGCGGTGTATGCAGTTGCAAACCCTGAGATAAAACCATTAACGCCTCAATAGGTACGTTTACACTCATTGTCACGGTTACTCTCTGTCTTTGCTTAATAATTGGGTATTAGGGTGGAAGTTATACCAGGCAAACCAGTAAGTTAAGGTGGGCACATAAGTTTGTTTGGTTTTTAAATCTTTGATGTGTACGGTGCCATCTTTTCTTTGCACTATATTGATTCGGTGACCGTTAACCTTGGTTAATAAAGCCGTTTGCTCGGCTAGGTGGGTAATTTCAACCGCAACGGGTTGATCATCGATGATAAAACCATGGACTTTGGCCTTTTGTAATAATCTGGCATCCTTTAAAGAAACCGGAAACATGGTATCGTCCGTTTTAAAGTATTTGGCGTAAAAGTCTTTTTGATAATTTTGTTTTGAATCGGTTGGCGGTAACAGCACCACTAAGTCGGTGAAGTTTTGTTGTGCCTGTGCCCAGGTTAATTGCGCAACATAAACTCGCTTTAATTTATTACCTGTCTGAGGCCCCATAATTGACAGCCCAGTGATCTGCCCCCAAAGGGATTCGGTTTTACGGTCATACATCACCAAATCACTGTTGTGTAATAAACCGGACACGCCAAATTCGACCATCTTTCCATCAACCTCAGGGATAAAAGCAACTGCTGAGGCGCATAGCGGACAATAGGTCACTGCCAGCGGTTTACCGTCAAAGTGATCGTTAACAATTTCATGGCCTTGCATGATTCTAAGCGGGTAGGCTTTTTGTACACCGTTGTAATCTACCACCATCACGACATCTGTTTCGCCGAGCACTTTAAGTGCTGAGGGTGGTCCAAAACGGGGTTTATCAATGGCTGGAATACAATCTCGGGCATTACAACCTTGCTGTAGCTCGGCCAGTTTGACGTTGTTTTTAGTTTTTTTGGTAAAGTGGAAAGTATCTTTAAGAATATTGTGGTCAAACTTGCGATCAGCCAAAGCGGGTTGGGCAAACAAGCTGCCCGTTAATGCGACAATCATTATTAGTTTAGTTTTCATCAAGTTGCTCGTTTTATTAATTTATTGCTTCGAATATGCTTTAAATTTAGAAGGGTTAAGTTTAGGCACCCTTTGGATTATACCCAAGTATATACCCAAGTGACTTCAAAAGACTCCCTGTGGGTGGGTTTAAAAGCGCTTGCTTTATGCTGCGTTAAATGCTCAAACGTCGGACCGCCTTGATATAGAATGACTAAACCTGCACTCATTTGCCTTGCCTAAAGCGTTTTTAACGCCCACTGAACCCTGCATTTTGAAGTCATTTGGGTATAGTTGTCCCGCGCTTTAAGTTTGCCAATGTTTACTGTCAGGGGTGAATGTAAAGGAGAGGTAGTGGCAAAACTTAACCGCATTGCGTATTTACGTAAAAAGCAAAAAGCCCGTTAGCATT
>JBLHHD010000278.1:0-4903 GCA_047614605.1 Alteromonadaceae bacterium | reverse complement strand
TGCTCAGCTAGCAGCGGCTGTTAAAGAAGTGACACGGGCCAATAGGATAGGAGCCTGTCCGAGAATGAGACTCGACTGAGGAAAATCTGGATTTGGCTATTTTACGCGCTTTTTCCAGTTAAATAGTCAAACTATTCGCCTGAAAAAACCGCGAAAACTATCACAAACCAGCTTCCCCTCAGAACTAACCCCATTATCGGATAATCCCCTAGGAGCCACCAAATACGCCCACACCCCTATGAATGGAACTGCTCTAAGGCAATCAACTAACTTACCATAGTCGGTTAATTTGATGTACAGAGGTTAATTATCAGCATAGTTTCGATATTATCACTACACTAGAGTTTGCCACAAACACACATAAACCGATAAGACCCAGTGAGTTATATCAGGTATTCAGCCAGCGATTAAATGACAAAGTGTTTGAACATCGTCTGCCTGACAACAACAACAACAACAATTTACCCACCAATGACTCCCCGCCATTACTCAAGAGTCATGTTTTACTGGTCGAAGACAATCAAATCGTTACTTGTGAAGTACTGCAAAGCGTTGGTTCTAGCGTCACAATTACCAACGATGGTCAGGAAGTGATTGATAATTGGCTAAAGGTAACAACTTGTTATTCGCTGGTATTTATGGATTGTCAGATGCCCGTCATGGACGGCTATAAGGCGACTCAAAATATCCGTCAAGGACTTGTGGGCGATCACAATAAGGACATCATCATTATTGCCATGACTGGCGATCAGGAGAAATGTATCGCGGCAGGGATGACCGACCACATCAGCAAACCGATTATCCCCGTGTTGCTTAAAGAGAAAGTATTACTCTGTATTACGCCAGGTTAAGTCGCGGCTGTTACCATAACAAAACCATTTTGCATCATCTTTATGCAACACCCCAAAATAGTAACTTACCTTGCCCCCTTTCCTTATCCGCTTACCGTGAATTAAGGTTGTTCACCGCAAAAATGTAAGTTTTGATGTACGTACTGCTCAGATAGTGTACACTGGCGCCAATGGAAATTGTAGGAGAGTGAGATGAACAAATCAGTAAAACAAACAGGCGCGTTTACGCGACTTTTATTTGCGGCAGCTTTAGCCGTTCCCGTATTTTTCATGAGCACCTCTTCAAGTGACGACAGCAATACCCAATGTACACCCTCGCTGGCTAATGCAAATGCCTGCATAATGGAGCACAATGCCAATAATAACTGGTTTGCCTGGATTAGCGGCTCTAGCCGTTCTACCCAGTTCCAGTTTATTGATTTGTTTGAATTGCTCCATGGGGATAAAGATAAATCAAACAAGGCGGTAATACATACTCGTGAAGGATAATAGCAAAGCCCCAATCAGCCAGGTCATCAGTAGCGTTTTCGCCGCGATGCTAGGCGTACAAAGTGACAAAAATCGCAAAAAAGATTTTGCAGCGTCAAACCCAAAAGTTTATGTCTATGTCGGTGTTATTTTTACTGTGTTGTTAGTAATATCGATATTTGGCGTAGTCAGTATGGTAACACCATAATTTCGCTTCGAATCTAGCACAACAAAATTAATTAAAAAAGGGTCTGCCTAGGACCCTTTTTTTATGGCTATCTTTTATATGTTACGCTTTATAAGTCCAAGTAACTTCACTTATGGTTCATATCGTATAAGGCAAAAATCTCATCAACTGGCTTGCGGGCACCACCTTTATGACTGATGGTCCGAGCAACACTAACCGTTTCTATATGACTGGACTGTTCGTAGATTTTGCGAGTTAGTGTGGTGGAATGGTTACTGATCAACACCGGTATATGACGGTTAAAAGCGGTATTTTCGGCTAAGTGAGCCAGTTTGGCCTGATCATCAAGGGTAAAGCCATCTTTGGCATAGGTGGTAAAGCTGGCCGTTTTGCTCAGCGGCACATACGGCGGATCACAATAGATCACCGAGCCTTTTCGCGCCCGCTGAAAGGTTTTGCTGTACGTTTCACAGGTAAACGTAGCCCGCTGGGCCTTTTCAGTGAAAAACTCCAACTCCGCCTGAGGAAAGTAAGGCTGAACATACGAGCCAAATGGTACGTTATAACCACCAGAAAGGTTGTAACGGCATAATCCATTATAACAATGACGGTTAAGATAAAGGAAAATCACCGAACGTTCATAGTGATCAGTACTTTGGTTAAATTTGTCACGTAACTCGTAAAAGCTTTCTTTGCTGTTGTACTTGGGGTCAAATAACTCACGCATGTCGGCAATTAAGTTTGTCGGGTTGGTTTTAAGTTCGTTAAATAGGTTAATTAAGTCAGCATTGATATCATTGAGTAAGTATTTTTTGTAATCGGTATTAAGAAATACCGTAGCGGCACCAACAAAAGGTTCAATCAATTTGTCACCCGCAGGTAAATGATCAGTAATGGTACCAATCAGCGAGTATTTCCCCCCCGCCCATTTTAAAAATGAACGAGTCTTTTTATTGCTTTTATTTATTTGCATTAATAATTTCTGATTGAATAGTGCTGATGGATTTGACCCAGGGTGCCTGTGAGCGTAATACCACTGGTAAGGTTTCGATAACTTCTTTGGCCGCCTGATGACTGGTATAGGCACCAAGGGTAACCACATACCAGGGTTTGCCATTTCTCAGCGACTGGTAAATATGCGCTGTGGCTTTTAAATTGTATTGCGTTAAATAAGTGTCAAGAATGTCGAGCTTGCTAACGCCTGTCAACTGAATAACAAAACGCGTTGCTGACTGATTCATAAACCATTGATTATCCATCTCGCCTAACAAGGTGGGCGTTAACTGCTCTTGCTCATCAACAACCTTTATGAGCGATTGAGCAGGCACGGCTTCTGGCTCTGGTTGTGACGGTTGTTCAGGCTCAGGTTTAAAGTCAACCAACACCGGACCATCTTCTGACTGAACAATCACGCCACTATCTATTTCACTATCTATTTCACTATCTATTTGGCTGCCGGCTTCACTGGCCACCACAGGGCTTTGGGTCTTGTCTGCTTCTTTTGGTGGGCTAACGGCTTCTTCTTGGCTAACGGCTTCTTCTTGGCTAACGGCTTCTTCTTGGCTGTCATCTCTCGTAGCGGATACCACAGGGTCACTGCGTTTGAACTCTTGCACCAGCAGTTCATCCAGTTTAATCGACGCTTGTTCGACCACTGGATCGGCTGCATTTTCCTTGGTCGACTCAGCTGTAATACTAACTGGTTGGCTTTGCTCTGGCAGGTTTTTAACGGGCGACTGACTGATAAAGTACCAGCTGGCAGCGGCTAAAAACACCACTAAAAATACCCCAGCGACAATAAACACCAGGGTTTGTTTGGACAGTTTAGTTGTTTTGACAGCGGCTTCATCACCCTGCGCTGACCATTTGAGCAGTTTATCGGGTAACCCTTCACAACGGTTGATAAACGCTTCGACGTCTTGCGGATTGCTCTGTTTGATGTTGTTGTAATAAAACTCCAGTAATAATCGACTTTCTTCGCCATTGAGTGGTTCAAGGTGAATTTCAATTAATGGATTTAAACTGTTCAGCCAGGATATCCGTTTCGGATCACGATTTTGGGCGAAAATAACACTTAATGCGATCGGTAAATTGGGGTTTTTGAGGACTGTTATTAATTCTGCAAACAGTTCATCGGGAATATACTGGCCGTTATCAAAGATAATGATCGCATTGATGAAATCTTGTGGATCAACCAAACCCAAGTTTTGACTCATAGTCAGATTAGGATCGTATTTTTCACGACTAAGCAGTTGCGATAGTATCTGCTCTTTTAGGTGTACTACATGCTGCTCAGGCTGAGCTACGACAAATACTTTTTTGCTGGTCGAACAGTGGTGCTCAATAAAAAATTCGAGTAATGCCGTTTTACCTATCCCTGCATCACCTGTAACACCAATAAAACTGCTATTTAAATCGCAAACCAGCTCAATTCGCGATAACAGCTCTTGTCGACTTCCTAAAATGCCAGCATCCATGATCAGCGCAGATTACTTTGACTTTCAGTTGCCACACCAAGCACCTGTTGCAACTGTGCTTCACTTACTGATGAAGTGACTTTGGATGCTCCTAAACCCAGCGGTAAAATAAAACGAATTTCGCCTGCTAGAGTTTTCTTATCTTTACGCATATGTGGCAGGTAGTCGGCATAGTTCATGTCGCCTGGACCTTTAGTGGGCAAATCAAAAAAGGCAATTAAATCAATAACCTGTTGTACATCAGCGGCACTCATCATGGCTTGTAATTGAGCCACTTGACAGGCATAAACCATCCCCGCTGCAACCGCTTCACCGTGTAACCATTTGCCATAACCCATCTGTGCTTCAATAGCGTGGCCAAAGGTATGACCAAAGTTAAGCAAGGCTCTAACTCCGCTTTCTTTTTCATCAAGCTGGACGATCTGGGCTTTAATGGTGCAACACTGCTCAATAATATAAGCTAGGCAGTCACTATCGAGTGCTTTTATGCGGGTTTTGTTGATTTGCAGATAATCAAACAATTGGCGGTTATTGGCCACCCCATATTTGATCACCTCCGCCATGCCCGCGTTAAATTCACGCTGAGGTAAGGTCGACAACGAGGCTATATCAATCATCACTGCTTGTGGCTGATAAAATGCCCCAACCATATTTTTGCCTAAAGGATGATTAATGGCTGTTTTGCCGCCCACAGACGAATCGACCTGAGCCAATAAGGTGGTCGGTATTTGAATAAAATCGACCCCACGTTGATAACATGCGGCGACAAAACCCGTCAGATCACCAACCACACCACCACCAAGGGCAATTAATGTGGTATCACGACCGAGGTTTTTTTCGAGCATAAAACTGATTAAATCATTGAAGGTAGTAAACGATTTATAAGCTTCACCATCAGACATTAAAAATGTTGCCACATT
>JBLHHD010000277.1:0-4911 GCA_047614605.1 Alteromonadaceae bacterium | reverse complement strand
CGCCCAATCCAAACCGCCTTTTTAAACGAAGTCTTTAAATAAATAACTTAATGATTGAAAATCAAGTAATTAGCTAAAATAAATTGCTTTTCAATCGTGGTTTAATTTACTTTACTGGTTTTTTAAGTGACAATATTGGTTCCTGATACTATGCTTAGTGAGCTTAGAATAATTTCTTTAGCGATAACCGTTGCCTATGAAAATTTTGGGAAAATAGAGTTGACTTTTTTGGCACGTTTAGACGGCTTAAATTAGTTGAATACCTCTGGTTTTCAATGACTAAAATAATAACTATCACCATGGTGAAGATGATAATGAATAAACGATCTATTGCTACACGAACAGCTACGCAACTTGGTGCGCTATTACTGGCTAGTGCCACTATAACACCTGCATTTGCTGATTTTGATGCGGGTGGCTCTATAAGATTTAGATACGAGGCGAAGCAAGATTACAATTTTGCTGAATCCAGTCAAACTTATGGTTTAACCCAGTTACGGTTATTTGCTGATTATAAACCTTCTACCACTAATCAGCTGATGCTTGAGTTACAGGATTCGCGGGTTTTTGGTGAAGAGAAAACCGATATTCCGGGGATTAATGAAGATGCCCGCAATCAGCCTTTTGCCGACCAACTCGATATTCATCGGTTGTTTTGGCTTAACAAAGGCGATAATTATCAACTTAAAATTGGCCGACAAAAACTCAACCTTGGTGATAAACGCCTGGTGGCGTCTTTGGAGTGGGTGAATACGGCAAGGGTTCATGATGGTATTCGCTTTACTTACAAACCCACTAAAAATCGTTCAATCGATTTTTTCGCCTCACAATTGGTTTCGGTACAGCCAGGCAGTTTTAATGATCAATCGAACAGCAATAACCGCTATTTTGACAGTGGGTTTCATGGTGTGTATTTTTCGGATAAAAAAGGCTTAACTGACGGGCAGGTGGATTTGTGGTGGTTCTACCGAGAAAATAGTGATTTTGATGATAACATTCATACACTTGGCGGTAAGTACCTATTTAAGGTTGGCGACATCAGTTACGACTTGCAGGGGGCTTATCAGCTGGGTGATTTTTCAGATATCGATCACAGTGCTTATTACCTTCATGCCGGTTTGAGCTTTCCTATTCATAACGGCAAGCTGGGTTTTGCCTACAACTTAGGTAGTGGTGATGATGATCCCACCGATGGTGACCACAAAACCTTTGATAACCTCTATCCACTTAATCATGCCTACTATGGTTTTATGGATATGTTTTCACTGCAAAATGTTCATAACCTCGAAGCGGTTTACCAGCGCAGCGGCTGGCGTTTGGCGTGGCAGGGCTTTTGGCTTAATGATACCAATGATGCCTGGTACAACGCTGGGTTAAAAGGTAATGGTTCGCGTTTGCAAGCGTCCAGACAAAACTCGAGTGTCAGCAGATACGTGGGTAGTGAAATTGACTTGACCTATAAAAAAGCCTTTATGGACAAAAAATTGATGCTAATGGTGGGGGTTAGCCAATTTTTCACTGGTGGTTATATCGAAGATACGGGGGGTGACGATGATGATGCAACCTTCTTCTTCTTACAAACCAAGTACAGCTTTTAATTGACAATAAAATTCATTTTCGTTAATGAGGAATTACTCATGTATTACAACATTAGCACAAAAAAGGGGTTATTGGCTGGCCTGTTGCTGTCAGCTTTGACAGCGGCCCCTGCGATGGCAAAAATAACCCCTTCAGATGTATTTATGCAAACCCAAAGAGGGCTGGCAGAAGTTGAGTTAATCAGATCAAATAAAGGCATTGGCATAGCGGCCAGAAAAGTTGGGGTGCAAAAGAAAAAACGACCATTACATGTATTTGGTAAATGCGTAGAGGTGGTCGAAAAGGTGGTACGTTTGCAAGAGTTGAATAGTGTATCACTCAGTGTCATACCGGATATACCATTACGGGATGTTACCCCCTCAGAAGTTCACGATTGTACTCAAGTGGCTATTGATGGTTTAAGGGCCGTTAAAGAGAAACTGGGTATTGCAGCAAAGATTGCTGAATCCGATGGCGTAAAAAAGAAAACGCCTTCCCATGTTTATCGTAATATGTGGCAGTTATCCTATTTACTCGATACGCTAGTGGGGCAAATCAGTCCCAGTGAAGTTTTTAGAAATGTTAAGTCGATGCAAGATGAATTGGCTATGGTGGCTAAGGAAAAATCCATTACCCTTACAGGCAGTGTGGTTGCAGTGACTGGCAAAAAACCCGGTGATGTATTGATCAGCTGTTTTAATGGCTTGACATTACTTAAAAAGGTTCAGAGGAAGTTAAAAGTCTCGCAGCTAAAAGTCCCCAAAGTCCCTAGTGGTAAAATATTACCCTCAGATGCGTATGACTGTACCAACACTCAGTTAACTGAGTTACATGTGATTAAGGTGGAACTTGGTATGACTAAACACCGGGTTAGGCAAACAGCGCCAACAGGTAAAACACCCTCTGATGTATTTGCCGAAATGGAACTGTACAAAAAGCAGGTTGCTCAGGTTGTTAGCAAACTATAAGTTTTTACTCAAATAATAATTATTCTTGCCAGCGTACCGTGTGGTCGCTGGACAAGGATCCGTGGAGCATTACCCTGTGGACTTAACTCGTTACTTTAATAACTTATCATTAAAAATAAAATTGTCCTTTTTGCCAGCATTATTGATTGTGATAATGATACTGATGAATTTTAATACCTACCTCGATTTGAAGGATATTAAATCGACCACTGAACTGACATCAGAAGTCTATGCCAAAGAAGTTAAGGTGGCTTCATCGATAATGCAAAATACCTTAGAGCGTCAAAGCCTGATTTATCAATATTTGAAATCAGGGGATGCTGCGCTGGTTGAACAGTTTAATCTCAAAAAAGATCAGCTTTTGATGGTTAAAAAACAACTGGCTGAAATTGCTAATTATGATAGTAACGGGACTGACAACAATAGATTTTCGCAAATAGCGGCGCTAAATAGCGATATTAACAGGGTCTTTATTAATGAGTTGGTTCCCGGTAAACAAATGATTATTGCTACTACTAATCGCTTGGTCAATGAGACCACCCCTTCGATGATCCAGGAGATCAATAGTATTGTTGATTTGGCTGAGCTTGAGGAGTTTACAGATATTCAGTCAACGGCAGTAGAAATGGTAGCTTCTATCATGACTGCCAATTCGAGTATGCAAAACTACATCCTGACTCAGGGCAGTAGCGATTCGGATCGATTTGATTTTCAAATTGAAGCGGCACAGAGTCTTCATGATGACTTGCTAGATATGATTGAGAGTGAAGAATTCAGCGAATATATGACCGCCACCAAACAGTTATTGGCGACATTTGCTGATGAGTTTACTCAAATCAGGCGACATTTTGCCACCAATAAACAGGTTATTGAAACAAAACTCGAAGTGGATGTGGCGACTGTATTGGAGTTGATCCTCCAATTGCAAAAGAACGTCTGGACAGGGTTGGATAAAAATGGCGATGAGGTGAGTGACAATATTGATCAAATTAATGGCAGTAATCTTATTATTGCGATGGTACTGACATTGTTCTCAAGTTTAGTGATGGTGTTTTTAGTCAATAAAATCACTAAACCATTGGCTGAAATGCTGGCAACAATGGCTGATATGGCCGCCGGTGAAGGGGATATAAGCCGACGGTTAACCGTCCACAGTAAAGACGAGGTAGGGCAGTTAGCGAATGAGTTCAATCAATTTTTAAATAAACTGCACACTATTATTACCCAACTATCCAATACCGTTGAAGCCTTATTAAAATCATCACAAAGCGTTTCCTCAGAAATGAAACAATGTGAACAAGGCGTTAGCCTGCAACGTACCGAAACTGACATGGTGTCAGTGGCAATCAACGAAATGGCGACCACGAGTATCGAAGTATCCCGTAGTGCGACTTCAACATTGACCACTATTCAAGAAGCCGAAACCTCAGTGCAAGAAGGTGAGAAAGCGGTGGGTTCGACGTTTAATGATATTAATGATTTGGCCAAGAATATTGATGCTGCAGCGGAATGTACTCATGAACTGGCTGAACAATCGGCAAACGTTGCCGAAATTCTTAATGCCATCCATGGTATTACCGAGCAAACTAATTTGTTGGCCCTTAATGCTGCTATAGAAGCCGCAAGAGCAGGGGAACATGGTCGAGGTTTTGCTGTGGTTGCCGATGCGGTTAGAGAGCTTGCCAAACGGACTCATGAATCCACCGATCAAATTGCGAAAATTATCGAAGCGCTGCAAATCGCCGCGAGTCGTGCCGAGAGCATGATGGGGGAAAGTAATGGTCAGGCAAAACGTTGTGTCGAAGATATGTCACAGGTTCAGGGGTCTTTAGGCGCTATCACCCAAGCCTTTTTTGATATCAACGGACAAATGACCCAGGTGGCAACAGCGATGGAGGAACAGGCTGCAACTGCTGAAGAGGTGAATCGAAATGTGGTCAAAATTAATGATATATCGACACAAAACCTTAACAGTATTGAGCGATCCAGTAATGAGAGCAATGATTTGCTCAGTCAGGCTCATGGGCTGACAGATATTGTCTCGGAGTTTAAATTATAAGATTTGCTGTTTCGTGGTGTGTGCTAATACCCTGCGTCATTTTGTCATGTGGGTAAAGTCCCTTTTTTGTGTTAACATGGCCGAAACAATTACTTACATAATAAAAGCGATAATAGTGATGAATCATCCTTTAGACCAAACAGCGCCAGCAAAATATAAGTTTAATTTGTCAGCACTGACTATTGCCTTAGTCAGTGCTGGGTTTACAACTCAGGCAGAACAAGTCATTGAACAAGCGACTGATGTACAGTCAAAGTTCCGCACAGAACGGATAACCGTTACTGCCAGCCGTAAAGAAATGCTTGA
>JBLHHD010000276.1:0-4929 GCA_047614605.1 Alteromonadaceae bacterium | reverse complement strand
GTCTGAGCCCCTTTCTAAGTGACTGGCGAAGCCTTCAAGTATTGACAGCACCTATCCCTGTAGTATCTTTGTGCGATGAGCTTCAAGCCGAAGGCTGACATAAGTCACGGTTAGCTCACCAGAAAATAGCGACAATAATCCCCTCATTAACGGCATCAACCTAAGCTCAGGACAACTGTTTTATCAATCGTGGCGATAGGTCCACCAGCCGTTTTATCAGCCCGGTTTAAAAATTCAAATACGACAGACAAATACATGGTTATTTTTTTTCCATAGCGACTATGATTAGTGGGCAGTCGTTTAATCACGCTTTTAATCAAATGTCTAATCACACTTTACTAAAAAATAAAAACTAAGGACAAGCAATGAACCGACCAATGAATCAATCATTACCTAAACGATGCCGAGCTACCTGCCTTGGCATATTAGCCAGCACATTATTAATCCATTCACCGACTTTTGCCAGCGTAGCAATAGCCAACGTCAAGGCGCAATATGGCAGTTATGTTATCCTCGGTCAGCAATCTGACGGCGCTAATGTCGCCATTGCACGTACTGTTATCGATTCGAATTTCCTTTGCCCTACGGTGTCTTTAGTCGGCCAGACTAGCAGTATACCGTTAACAATGACCACCCGGGATAACCCTAACCACTTTCCAGTTTTAGTCTGCGAAACGGTGGTTGGGTTTGATCAACAGTATCAGCTTAATTTTGCCGACAAGAGAGTCCCTTTGGCGATGGCAAAGTCAAAAATTGAACGGATTGCGGTATTTGGCGATACCGGGTGTAAAACCGCTGAAGTCAAAAAAGGTAAAAAACAGGGCTGTCAACCTGGCTCGCCGGCACAACCCTTTAAATCTTTGGCCGACAGCGCGGCCAAAACACCACCAGATGTGGTCTTGCATATGGGCGATTATAATTATCGGGGAACCTCTGGTGATATTTATTTCAACCAAATAGAATCAGGTCAGTTAGTTCAAAAACTACAATGGCCCTATGATGCCGGTGATGGTTTAACCCAGCCTGATCACTGTGGCACAAAAGCCCCATTTTACAGCCAATCGGCGGTGAACAGTAATCGCCCAGATATTTGGGCTAACTGGCATGATGATTTGTTTAAACCCGCTAAAAAATTGATGGCTGCTGCACCCTGGATTGTCGCAAGAGGCAATCATGAGTTGTGTAGTCGTGCAGGTCCGGGTTATTTTTACTTTCTGGACCTAAATTCAAACCTGCTCAAAGGCCAGCAACAGATAAGTTGCCCAATGCCCCAGTTACATCAGGATGCACTCAGTAATTCAGTGGTAATTCCCAGCTATAAGGTCAGCTTTGATAAACTCGATGTGGCCGTTATTGATTCTACCAATGCCTGTGACAGTTATAACGACTCTCCTTTTGCCGCCGTTTACGAGCAGGTATTTAAGGGGTTAAGCACCTTAGTGAGCAATAAAAATACCTGGCTGGTTACCCATCGGCCCATTTGGGGTGTCCAGTCCTACGATGCAACAACATCAGTCGCTTGCGCTGCTGGTGACACCCAATATAGCTGTGTCAATCAAATGATGCAGCAAGCCATTGCTACTCAACCCAGTAAAAACCTGCCAGAAGCGGTTAAGTTGGTGGTGACCGGGCACATGCACACTTTTGAAAGCGTCAGTTTTATTAACTCCAAACGAGCACCCAATATTATCGTTGGGTCCAGCGGTGTTGAACTCGCGGGCAAAACAACCAATACCAATGATCCCATTATGGTTGACGGTGAATCTGCCCATATACTGACGATTAACACCCAAGTAAAGAAAAAAGGAAAAACCAGCGACGCTTTTGGATTTTTAGACGTCACCTTCGATAATGTGAGTGGCTGGACTGGCAATCTGGTGAACCCAGGCAAAAAACTCACCATTGCTAAGTGTTCCAGTGCCCTAAATCTCGCTCAGGGTGTTTGTGAACTGGCACCCGGTATTACAGTAGTGCCCAGTTCTTAGGGTATATTGGGGTAACACCAAAAATAAACTCAAAGGGAACGTCATGACATTTAAGTGGATAAACCTGGCAAGCATATCGCCAACAATCAAACAGACCTGTTTTCGTTTCCCAATTTCGGTGATGTGTTTTATCTTTGCCGCCTTGCTCATTATTGGTCAAATGAACCATCATATCGAGCTTGTCAGTGAACACTTTGCTCTTAATGTGTTGGCCAGTGCTATTTATGGTGGCATTGGCACCATTTGCCTCAAGTTGTATAGTGAAAGCCAACAGTGGTCTGATACCAAAGCCGCCATTGGCACACTCACGATCCTCGCACTCATCGCTTTTGCCTGTTGGCAGCTATTCGACGTTAGCACTTTTACCCCCCATTTATTGTTATCTATACTCAGCCTGACATCGCTGATGTGTGCTCCTTATATCCGTCGTGACAGTGACTCGCCCTCGGTGTGGTATTTTAATTACCAAACGGGTGTCGCCGCGTTTTTTGCTGTGGTCTCGGCGTTAATCTTTGGCGTTGGCAGTATGCTGACCGTCGCGAGTCTCGATCACCTTTTCGAACTCAACATCGCCAACACAATATATGCCGATATCTGGGTTATGAGTTGGTTACTACTGTTTCCATTGTATTTAATGGCACATATCAGCCACAAATTTGATTTTGGCCAAGACGCTTGTGACTTTCCCAGCGGCATAAAGTTTATTGCCAATTACCTGTTGTTACCACTGATGTTGGTTTACTTGTTGATTTTATACAGCTATTTTTTGAAAATTTCCCTTCAACAGCAACTGCCCCGAGGCGGGCTGGCTATGATGATCATGGGCTTTGGTACGGTGGGCGTGATAACAAAGCTGTTGATTTACCCGATAGTTCACAGTGGCTCGAAGCTGATGTCACTGTTTGACCGATACTACTTTCACGCCTTATTGATACCCATTGTCATGCTGTTTGTCGCCATTGGCATTCGCATCGCCGACTTTGGGATCACCGAACAGCGTTATATTGTTGTTATGGTGGCCGTATGGTTGACTGTCATCACCCTGATGGGGCTGATGAAAAAAGACCACTATAAAATTAAAATGATCCCGCTGGTTTTAGCCATTTTGTCATTCTTTAGCCTGTGGGGCCCTTGGGGTGCGACTCAAACAGCCATCAACAGCCAGTTCAACCGCTTTGAACAATTGCTCAATAAACATCAACTGTTGGTTAATGGCCTTGCCGTAAAATCAACCACGGTATTATCACTGGCCGAACGTAAAAAAATAAGCACTTTTGCTCGTTATTTTATTGCCAATGAAACCCGGATTAAGCGGGTTAACCCCTGGTTTAAACATTTATTGCCCGATGATAAGCAGCCGTTAACGACAAACCGCGACAGTCATTATAATGATAATAATCAAATCTTGGTGCTGCTCAATATTGACTATACCTCACCCTGGGTTAAAGAAGATACCGAACACGTCTCTTTTACTCGGGACAATAGCAACACCCAGCTGGCCGATGTTGCTGAATTTAATTATGTTGTTGAGTTTGATTTTTATCGGCATAAACCACCGCAATCATTTGAGCGAGCATTCACTTTCACTAGGGCAGAGCAAAGCCTGACCCTAAACAGTGATTTTAATGGTCACCAAATAACCCTTAGGCTCAGTCATGGCGAGCCTGCCACTATCAATTTAAGCCAACTGTTCCACCGATTACAAAAGGCAGACAAATCTTATGAACAGCGCCTGTGGCAACAAGATAGCCGCGGTGAAAACAGCCCGGTAAACGCCAGAATATTGGTTCAGCATATCAAGGGGAAGATTCAAAGCGATGGTCAAATCAACATCCACAATGGCAGTGGCCTGTTAATGCTGCGGTTTGATTTGTAAATGAGCTTGGTGTTTCACTCGTCAGTTTAGCTGCTAATAAGGCAATCCAAATTGGTCCAACTGGGGTTGCTGCTTAAAGCAACTTAACCATTGATAAGCACCTGGATGAGACGGTCAGGTGGACTGGTTTTGACGGCAAAGTGACGAGTGGGCACAAACATGCCCACCGTATCATCCCAGTAAAGCAACCGAACAACTAAAAAGCACTGGGCACCAGTTGTTTAACCAAATCGGTGTAATGCACTGCCAGCTTACCAAACCCTCTAGAGGTAGGATGAATTTCGTTAGCCCAGTCTGACTTTTTGGTGAGTGTGCCGCGCAGGTCAATGTAATAAAACTTGTCGTACTTATCGGCCAGCTTTATCAGTATGTCGTTGAACAAGCCCATAATAAAATTGATCACCTCAGCTTGATGCTCAGGTTTTATGCCTTTTCTATCCAACGTCGGTTTGACCCATGGACCAGCCAGTTGGACACCAAAAATGCGAAAACCCTCGTCGCTGGGAATGATATTGTCATAACCATGAGCAATGATCGGACAGTTATTTTGATATTTGGCCACCAGCTCTATCAGCTCGACATAATGCGCACTAAGCTCTGCCATTCGCGCAGTGATCGCTGCTTCATCAATACGGTTATGCGGACCATAGCCGCTTTCGTCATCACAAATATAATTCTCCAGATTTTCAGCGACAATATCGTTACCCCCGCCTGAATACAGCAGCAGTTCGAACTGATGTCGTTTAAATGCCCGGGTCAGCAATTTTTTCTGCCGTCCATCCATCATATCGTCAATCAGTTCATCCCCGGCTTTTTCGAGACGCCGAATATTAAAGTTGCCGGACCGGACAATCCAATCATTCAAGTCCCGTCCAAACGGATAAGCAAACCACGAGTCACCCTCAGAGATGATTGACGGTGCCTCAGGAAAATCCTGCAAGTCCTGCAAAAACCTTGAGGTGTAGTTGCCCGACTTGTAGCGCATTCGCATTCCACGTCTTCTGGTTATAGTATTTCTCATCACATCACTCCATTAACTTAGCCAATAACAAACAAGTGTTTCATAAG
>JBLHHD010000275.1:0-4952 GCA_047614605.1 Alteromonadaceae bacterium | reverse complement strand
ATTTAAAGCGCCCCGTTAAAGGTTTATTGTGCCCCTTATGCCAAACTGGGTTGCGTGATGGACCAAATAGCCATCAGTCGTGAAATCACTTTTAGGGCGGTTGGTGAGGGCACTGGCAAAGAACTCGACAGTGATCGTTTTGATCCCTACTACTGGCATTTGTGGGTGTGGGATGATGAAGCCGGTGAAATGGTTGGTGGCTACCGATTGGGCAAAACTAACGAGATTGTCGACTCACACGGTCTGGACAAGCTTTACAGCCGCTCGCTTTATCATTATGACCAACAATTTATCGACCGTCAGGGTGGTACTGTTGAGGTTGGACGTTCATTTATCAGCCCTGCGTATCAGCGACACCCCAAGGTGCTAGACTTGATGTGGCGAGGTATTGGCAGCTTTATGGTGGCCAACCCGCACTACCATACGTTATTTGGCTGTGTGAGCGTGTCACAGCAATATTCTCAGCTGGCGCGGGCATTTTTGGCCGATACCCTGCTCGAAAACTTTTCGGCCAACCAAGAACTCAAACAAAGCGTGACGCCAAGTGTGCCGTTTGAAGTAAAAGCTAAACCCTGGTCTGAGCTGGCGCTCAAAGATTTTGCCGAGATACCAGTGATCAACAAGTTGTTAGGCCGTATCGACAGCGGCAAGCACATTCCGGTATTGATCAGGCATTATCTAGCCTTAGAGGGCCGTTTTATTTCGTTTACCGTCAATGAAGGGTTTAATCATTCGTTGGACGGTTTATTGATTGTCGATTTACGCCAAACCCCGAATAAATACGTTAACCGTTATTTGGGCAAAGAAGGAGCAAAATTATTTAATGCAAGGTGGAAGAGCTATGAATCAGCTGCTTAAAGGCTGCGCCGAAGCGTTGGCACAAATTGGCGTTATCATTGACGCCACCATCGAAAAACAAACCGCAACCGGGCAAAACATTTATCAGGTAAGCCGTTTAGGTAGCCATGTGCGTCATGTAGTCGACCACTTTTTAGCGCTGCAAAAAGGCTTAACGACTCAGGTTATCGATTACAACCAGCGTAACCGGGATAGTATTATCCAAACCGATATTAACGCCGGCGCACAAGCCATTGAGGGTATCATAGAGCAGCTCAGTCAAATGCCCAGCACCGACTTTAAAGTCTCAGTGATCTGTGAAATTGACTGTAGTGTCACTCTGAGCGAACAGTTTGACTCAACCTTACGACGAGAGTTGTTATATCTAATCAACCACACCATTCACCACACTGCCTACGTAAAATTGCTGGTAAAACCCTATGGGGTAACGCTAGCCGATCCGATAGGCATTGCACCTGGCACCGCCACTTTCTTGCGTTCTGAGCAAACGGCCTGATACTAAGGTCATTGTAAACTCAAAACATGACCAGCAACGATGAAAAAAGTCACCGGTATTGGCGGTATTTTCTTTAAGTGTAAAGACCCTGACAATATGCGCCAATGGTATAAAACCCACCTCGGATTAAATACTGATCAGTACGGCACCACCTTTGAATGGCGACAAGAAGACCAGCCAGATAAAAAAAGGGCACACCCAATGGAGTCCTTTCAGCGACACCACCCCCTATTTTGAACCCTCAAAACGTGATTTTATGATCAACTACCGAGTCGATAGTCTGACGCTTTGGTCGAACAACTAAAAGAGGAAGGTGTCACTATCTGCGATGAAATCGAAGCGTGTGAATATGGCAAATTTGTGCATATTCTTGATGCTGAGGATAATAAAATCGAACGGTGGGAACCCAATGATATTGAGTATGACAGATTGTTGGCGCTCGAATGTAGGCGTTTGCGCGGATAAATCCGCGCATTCACTCTTTTATCCTAATTCGTCAGAAGCGACCCGGTAATGAGGGTCTTCGGTAAAGTTAACTTCAACCAAGTTACCCGCTTTGTTTAACAGCACCACACAATCTTCACTAAGGTGTCTCAGGTGTAACTCTTTACCCAAAGCAACATAACGATCGGCCAGAGTATCAATGGCTTCGATTGCCGAATGATCAGCAACCCGGCTGTATTTAAACTCGATGATCACATCTTTAGGGTCTTCTTTAGTATCGAAGATAGCCAAGAACTGACTCACTGAACCAAAAAATAATGGCCCGTGTAATTCGTAGATTTTTGAACCGTCGTCATCGATACGGGTAGTGGCATAAATATGTTTGGCATGATCCCAAGCAAATACCAGCGCAGAAACGATAACCCCAACGACCACGGCAATAGCCAGGTCACTGGCTACTGTCACCCCAGAAACCAGGATGATCACAAAGGCATCGGCCTTAGGTATCTTTTTCATGATCCGTAAACTCGACCACTCAAACGTGCCCAGCACGACCATAAACATCACCCCTACCAGAGCAGCCAGCGGGATAATTTCGATTAATGCCGAGGCAAACAAGATAAAGCCCAATAACGTCAAGGCAGCGGTAATACCAGACACACGACCCCGACCACCCGAATTGATATTGATCATGCTTTGACCAATCATCGCACAACCGCCCATGCCACCAAAAAATCCAGTCGCAACGTTTGCTACGCCCTGACCGACACATTCACGGTTACTACGCCCACGGGTTTCGGTGATTTCATCAATCAACGTCAGCGTCAGCAAGGATTCGATTAAACCAATGGCCGCCAATACAACCGCATAAGGGAAGATGATCCGTAGGGTTTCAAAGTTAAACGGCACCATCGGAATAGCAAACTGGGGTAAACCACCCGCAATAGTGGCGTTAACATCACCGGTCATGGTTTTAACAAAATCAATGACGGTGCGGGTTTCTAACCCAGAAAAATAGGAGATTAAAGTCACTACGGCAATGGCTACCAGTGAAGAAGGGATAGCAGTGGTCAGCTTGGGCAAAAAGTGAATGATTGCCATGGTTAATGCTACTAAGGCCAGCATGGTATATAACGCTGAGCCGCTCATCCACTCTAATCCACCATTGACACCAGGTACCTTAAACTGCCCTAGTTGAGCCAAAAATATCACAATCGCCAAACCGTTAACAAAACCAAACATCACCGGGTGAGGTACGATACGAATAAACTTGCCTAACTTGAAGACCCCAGCCAACACTTGCAAAACGCCCATCAGTACGACTGTGGCAAACAAATACTGCACGCCATGATCTGCCACCAAGGCCACCATAACAACGGCCAGTGCACCTGTCGCACCTGAGATCATTCCCGGACGTCCGCCCAAAATAGCAGTCAGTAAACCGACCATAAAAGCGGCGTAAAGGCCCACCAGCGGATCAACACCGGCAACAAAAGCAAAGGCAACCGCTTCAGGCACAAGGGCCAGGGCAACGGTAAAACCAGAAAGGACATCATTTTTTACTGACGTACTCGATTGTGTAAGTAACTTAAACATGAGTTATTTGGAGTTCCTTGTTAGGATTCTAGTGTGCAACATTGCCATCACCACCGATTGGGTGAGGGCGACAAAATGGACGCGATTTTAACAAAATGTGCCCTTTGGAGCAATTTATATTCAGCTCACCTCAAATAAACACCGTAAACACCTATCACCACTACAGCAGCACATAATACCGAGCAATTGCATCACCATTGCCTTACTTTATTTAAGGCTAATTTCGCCGAACATCTGAAAAAATGCGTAAAATACAGCTTAAATGACGTTATATTGGCTAATATTGACAGTTTTTCCCATGACTGAAAAAAAACTAATAGATATTTATCGCCAATCTGTATCGCACCGGGTAAAACATTGGTGTATGCTTATTTTCAATCAAACAAATGACAATGTACAGATGCTAATAATATGAGCAATAAAGCATTAGAAATGGCTCCCGAACAATTCATTATCAGTAAAACCAACCCCGCAGGAAAAATCACCCACTGTAATCAGGGTTTTATCGAATTCTCGGGTTACAATCAGAGCGAGATCACCAAAAAGCCACCGCTGATATCCGCCGTTCTATCACTGTTGTGCTGCAAACCAGTAAAGATGTGGCCACCAATACAGGCGAATTAACAGTCACTTCAAAGACTTGATGGCTGAGTTTGAGCAGTCATTTAAACACTTTGCCGATGGCGCTGAGAAATGTACCAAATCAACGATATTGCCGTTAAAACCCATTAAAAATTAACGGTACTCCTGAATCGTTAGTGACATTAACCAGCCTGACTCAAACTCTCGAAGGGCATGTTAAGCAGTTTACGATTTAGACGGCTGTTCTGCGCAACTCTTTAGCCTCGGCAACAGTGGTCTGGACTGCAAGCATTTGCACCATAGGCTCGTGAAGAGCTGGGGTAGCAAAGCTGGTTTCACTCATTACCGTTACGCTTAATACATCAATCAGTTTGTTGATTTGTTTGGCAATCAACTCAATGGTGCGTCGATCACCTTTAGTATTGAGTGTCACTTGTGACAGTGTACTGTCAATGGTTGGTACCACGGTCAGGCTTTCAATATTCAGTGCCCGTTGGGCAAAAAGCCCGATCATATTAGATAATGCACCCGCTTCGTTTTCCATCAGTATTGATAATATTTGTCTCATCGTTTGTATCCCCATTGATCATTGTTTTACTGCTGATTTTATTGCTTTTAACCTGTAACGGTCAGGCCTTTTCGCCTTTTCTCATCCACATATCGTCCACTGCACCGTGCTTGACCTGCATCGGATAGACGTGTTCGCTTTGGTCAACGACAACATCAACAAATACCAGTCTGTCTTTGATTGCCATCGCTTCTTGCAAACCACTTTGAAGCTTATCCATCGAATCAATGCGGATCCCGACATGCCCGTAAGCCTGAGCTAATTTAACAAAATCAGGTAACGAATCCATATAAGAATGGGAGTGCCGTGCCCCGTAAATCATGTCCTGCCACTGACGAACCATACCCAATGCCCGGTTGTTTAGTGAAATGATTTTGACTGGTAAACCATGCTGCATACAGGTTGATA
>JBLHHD010000274.1:0-4954 GCA_047614605.1 Alteromonadaceae bacterium | reverse complement strand
TGCCGGTGGCATTGGCGCTTTGGCGATCATGTTATCGGGTGCCAGCACCGGTGAATTTAGTAACTCACTGGTGAATGAAGCGATGAACATGGCCGTATTTGGTATTGTCGGTTTAGTGTTAATCACTTTGGGTCGCTGGATACAGGACAAACTGGTACTCCCACAAGTATCCTTGCATGATGAAATTGCCAAAGATAACCTCGCTGCCGCGATTGTTGACCTTGGTAATGTGATTGCCGTGGGTATCGTCATTCGTGCAGCCATGATTTGGGTTGAAACAGAAGGGTTTATGGCGCTACCGGTGATCATCGCAGCATTTTTTGTGTCTCAGATTGTGCTGATGCTGGCATCAAAATACCGGGTAAAACTGTTTAAAGTCAAAAGTAAGGGTGACAATGATTGTATGCAACAAGCCCTTGAAGATGGCAATGTAGCCTTGGCTTTACGCTATTGCGGATATATTACAGGCACGGCGTTGGCGATCACTGGCGCATCCGGTTTAGTCGCTTACGACGCGCAAAATGTATGGGTCGCTGTTCTTTGGTGGGCTGCCATGGCTGTCATCGTAAGCGCTGTATTTGCCGTTCTCAAACTCGTTGCAATGAAGCTTATCTTACCCGGTATTGATACGTCCGACGAAGTCGATAATCAGCAAAACATCGGCGTAGCCGCCATCGAAACTGCCGTAGCACTGGCTATTGGTTTGACGCTGGCGACTTTGCTTTCCTGATAGTCAGCTAACTTGACCGTTTTATCATGGAAACCCTGATGCCCGTTAAAAAGCAGTTGTTGTTCCATGATGTCATTTTAATTGGCATCATGGCCATTTTGGCTGCGTGTGGCCTAATCTACGAATACTTACTATCCCATTATGCTGGCCGGGTCCTAGGCGCAGTAGAAACCGCTATCTATGCAATGATTGGCATAATGATCGTATCAATGGGCCTTGGTGCGTTTGCGGCCCGCTGGTGCAAACAGCCTTTTACTGCCTTTGCCTGGCTCGAAGCTATTATTGCACTGATTGGTATGTCGGCGGTGTTGGTGATAGCCTCACTGCTTGCTTTGACTGGCACTCTACCCCAGCTACTAACCTCTGTCTTTAACCTGCCACCGGGCACTGTACTTGACGGTATGTTGATGTTGCAACTACAAGAAGCGGCAACGTACACCCCCTACTTCGCTGGTTTTTTACTTGGATTTTTAATCGGTATGGAAATTCCGCTAATTGCCCGGATCCGCCAAGAAATCTACGGCACCTATTTAGAGAATAATACCGGCACCATTTATGGCGCCGATTACATTGGTGCTGGTGTGGGAGCTGCTATCTGGGTCACCTTCATGCTCTCGATGGATATCACTAAAGCCGCCGCGTTAACTGCTTTGCTTAATGTACTGGCTGGTAGCCTGTTTTTGTGGCGTTATTTCGATAAAGTCCAATGGCGTAAAACCCTCGCTGGATTTCATGTACTGCTGCTCGGCGGGTTATTACTGCTAGGGCTTAACGGCCAACTGTGGATGGCCCAATTTACCAATGTCTTATATAAAGATCAGGTCATTTACTCAGCGCAAAGCAATTATCAACATATCGCCGTCACCGAGCGTTATGACGCCGTTGACCAACAACCAGTGCTCGACTTATACCTCAATGGCCGTCTGCAGTTTTCCTCAGCCGATGAGCACGTTTACCACTCAATGCTGGTTTATCCCGCCATGGCCGCCTCAAGAAGGCACGATAATGTTTTGCT
Source organism: Alteromonadaceae bacterium (assembly GCA_047614605.1). Taxonomy (GTDB): domain Bacteria; phylum Pseudomonadota; class Gammaproteobacteria; order Enterobacterales; family Alteromonadaceae; genus JABSOG01. The sequence continues at coordinate 3,209 of JBLHHD010000274.1, read as the reverse complement.
GATTGGTGGTGGAGACGGATTGGCGTTACGCGACGTATTAAAATGGCAGCCCCAGCAGGTGACCTTAATTGATTTAGACCCTCAACTGGTATCGCTGTTCAGCCCTTTAGCAGAACTACAAAGTGCAGATTCAACCCATGATCGTATCAATCAGCAGATGACTCACCTTAACCAAAACGCTTTTAATGACCCCCGCGTTAATGTGATCTTTGGTGATGCCTTTATCGAAATTAACTCACTGATCAAAGACGGATTAAAATTTGACACCATAATTATTGACTTGCCTGACCCCAATCATCCAGATCTCAACAAGCTGTACAGCGACTTTTTTTATCAAAAGGTCGGTCAAGTATTACAGGGTGACGGGGTAATGGTAGTTCAGTCGACTTCACCATTTCATGCCAAAAAAGCCTTTATGTCGATTGGCAAAACCGTTAACGCAGCCGGTTTTGCCCATACCGAACAATACCGTCAAAACGTGCCTTCGTTTGGCGAATGGGGTTGGACCATCGCGACAAAAGCCGGTCAAAGTGCCTCAGCAAGAATTAAATCACTAGCGCAGCTACCACTGGAAGACGACTGGGTTACCCAACCTTTAATTTTGGGTGCATTTGCCTTTCCAAATTCGTTTTACAATAATATCAATGAGATAAAAATAAATACTTTAGGTTCACTAGTCCTGTATCAATACCATTATCAAGCATGGAAAAAAGATCAAGGACTCTACTTTAAACCCTGACTTTAAAACTTAAAACTGTTTTAAGGTTGACATAATATGTCAGTGGTGTAATCTCTAGCCATGACATAGCATGTCATCAACAAGCACAACAAGGACAAGAACATGGATTTACAAGAACTATCAATCAAACTGGCCGACGCTCAACATGAAGGTATGGCGTTTGAGTCATTTTTAATCTCTGGCGAGCAAGATGTGTTACAAGTAGTGGTTGAAGGCTTTGATGAGATGCCTATTTTTGTCACTGTCACTGATGAGCAAATGCTATGCATCAGTTACCTGTTTGCTGAGGATGAATTAAAAGATGGCGTCAGTCGTGAACTTAACGCAACGTTACTCAGATTAAACGTACCAATGCCGTTAAGTGCCTTTGCCATTATTGATGATAAATACTCAATCTTTGGCGCGTTATCGGTTAATTCATCGTTTGATGATATCGCCCATGAATTGGTGACCTTAGCCGACAATGCCATTGATGCATTAGAGTCAATTGAAGAGTTTTTGAAATAACCGTTTTAACAAGTGAGGTAATACTATGAGCATTTTAAACAAGATATTTACTGCAATCCGAGGCGGTGCCCGTGAAGTGGGTGAGTCAATCGTTGATGCCAACGGTATCCGTATTTTTGAGCAGGAAATCGCCGACGCACAAAAAGCGTTAAGCTCAGCAAAATTTAATTTAACCGAAGTCATGGCTAAAGAGATGCAAACCAAGCGCAAGCTGTCTGCCCTTAACGACAGCATCAGCGAACATGAAAACTTTGCCGGACAAGCACTGGAAAAAGGCGACGAAGCATTAGCCCTTGAAATTGCAGAAAAAATTGCTCAGTTCGAAAATGAAAAAAGTGAGCACGATGAAGTGCTCAGTACTTATAGCAAAAGCGTTGCTGCATTAAAAGTCCAGGTAAAATCAGCTGAAAAGACGATCAAAGAAAATCAGCGTCAGTTATCAATGGTAAAGACCACGGAGAGTGTGCAAAAAGCCACGATGGCCGTCAATAGCACATTGGCAACCAATAACTCATCAATGTCATCAGCCAAAGTGTCACTTGAGCGTATCAAGCAACGTCAGGCAGATAGAAATGACCAGTTAGCAGCAGCTAACGAATTGGACGGTGAAACCAACGGCTCTGATTTAAAAGCCCGAATGGCAGAAGCTGGCATTGGTGACAGCCAATCCAAAGGCAGCGATATTTTAGCACGTCTCAAAGCCAAACAGGCTTAATCACTACCCCCCATTGAGCCGTATTTACGGCTCACAATTAAGCACTCTTTGGAGTGCTTTTGTGTTTTTTGCCGGAGAGATTATGTTCAGTAAATTATTCAAGAAAAAGCAACCCGAGGTTCGCCAGTTAAACCACCCCCGTGATTTAAATGTCGGCGACATGATCCAGTTAATTGATTCTTTTGCCTTTCCCCCCGAATTAAAAGGCCAAACCCTCAGAGTCGCCGCCGTCAACACCTACCAGTATAAATACGAAAATGAGTTTGAGCTGGTGTTAAAAGGCGAAGGCAAACAAACCATTTTTTTAGTGGTTGAAAACGATGATGGTCAAGAATGGGCTAATTTTAGTATTAAAGTCGAACGTCAGGATGTTGAAGACCTATTTGGTCTTGATCAATTTGCTGATATCTTTGATCTCGACGAGCTGGTCAGTATTAAACGACTTAATGACGTAAAAGCCTTTGAGCGTTGGACAACTAAAACTTACACCCAGAGTGCCCAGCCATCAACGGGCTATTTTTACGAGCAAGACTACCGTAGTAAAACCATCCCCGAATTTGTCGAAGATGGCGGTGAGCCGGTAGAGTGCATCAATTTAGCCGACCCGGATGATAGCTTCAGTGTGAATATTGAAATATGGGATGACGGACAAACGGATGTTTCACTCACCCTGTCTCGTCCCCTCAGTGATATTGTTGACCTGTTTCCCGGAGACGCTTCTAGTGGCTAACAGCACAAATAAGTGGGAAAAACAAAAAACGGCGATCAGGGCAACCCAGCTGGCTTTTGATTTAAGCACTCAAGTGCAGAAAAAAATTAAAAAGAAAGCCATTGATAATGACCTGACGCCATCAGATATGATCCGCGATATCCTCGGGCTTGAAGTCAAATCAAAGAAAACCCGTCAGCGCTTAACCTTTTATCTTAATGATGCAGAGCTGGCGGCACTCGCCAAACGTTATGACATTGATGAAAACGACAAAATAACCATTAAACAAAAAGTGGCAGAAGAGTTGATTGACTTTGCAGACGTTAAAAAATAGCCAAGCAGTAATTGTTGAGGTCTATTGGGGATAATCAAAAATAATAAGGGGTAAGCGACAATGGCTCACCCCTTTAAATCATATTGTCACTACATTAGAAAATCGAGCGGAATGACGATTTCTTGCCAGAGCGGCGAGTATTACGACGAGAGCGCATACGCGAATGTAACTCACGACGCTTGTCAGCTAACCAATCTTGTGGAGT
>JBLHHD010000273.1:0-4978 GCA_047614605.1 Alteromonadaceae bacterium | reverse complement strand
ACCGCCAACCGCTGGTGAAGCCATCGTTATGGTTGAAGGTGACGGACCGTTATGGATGCAGCGTGTGACGGTGGGTAAAGCCGGAGTGACCCTTGATATCCCCGTGAGTAGTGACTGGCAGCAACACAATTTGTATGTGACCGCAGTGGTATTACGCAAAGGCGACAACAAAAAAGCCATCACCCCTAAACGCAGCTTTGGTTTGGCTTATTTAGGGCTGGATCGCCAAGATCGTAAGCTACAAGTGACTATTGATACCCCCGAAAAAGTTTTACCCCAAACAACTTTAAGTGCCGCTTTGAGCATCAATACCACCACAGGGAGTGTGCCTGATGGGCCGATTTACCTGACTTTGGCGGCAGTTGATGTGGGCGTGTTAAGTATCAGCAACTTTGTGACACCTTCGCCGTTTGATCACTTTTTTGGTCAGCGCCGTTATGACGTCCAAAGCCGGGATATCTACAACCAGGTGATTGAGCTAAATGACGCCCAACAGGCTCGGTTGCGTTTTGGTGGTGATGCCGATGTTACCCGGGGTGGTAAAAAGCCCCAGTCAGAGGTGCAAATTGTGTCATTGTTCAGCGGCTTGGTGACGGTCGAAAATGGCACTGCCAAGGTCGATTTAAAACTGCCTGATTTTAACGGACGTTTGCGGCTCATGGCGGTGGCGTTTTCTGCCGATGCGTTTGGTGCCCTTGAAAAAGAACTGACAGTGGCTGCACCTGTTGTCACTCAAATGGCGATGCCGCGCTTTTTAGCGACTGGTGATAAAGCCACTATCGCTTTGGATATCAATAATTTAAGTGGTGAAGGGCAAACCCTCGAAGTCGCTTTAAAAAGCACTGGACCCGTTGAGTTACTGGGCAAAGCCGCAGCAACAGCACAAACCTTCACCCTTAAAGACAAGCAAGCCACGACCGTTAAATTTGACGTACAAGCAACAGGATATAGTGGTCAGGCACAATTTGATCTGACCGTCAGGGGGATCACCCTTGATGGTCAAACCTCACAGCTTAATCGCCAATGGAAATTGGGCGTCAGGCCAGCGTATCCAGCTTTGGCTAGTCAAACCAGTCAGGTATTGGCAAAAGGTGAAAAATTCAGCCTCAATAAACAAAGCATTGAGCAGATGCTGCCTGATACGGTTGAGGCGTCGTTATCGGTGTCATCACGGGCCAACATGAACTTGCCCGAGCAGTTGAAAAACCTGCTCGCCTATCCTTATGGTTGCCTTGAGCAAACCAGCAGCCGGGCATTTCCGCTGGCTTTCGCCACCCCGCAAAAGCAACTGTTGTTTGGTCTTAAAGCTATTGATGATACTCAGCGAATAGCGATGATCAATCAGGGTATCGATCGTATCAGTGCTTTGCAGCGTACTAATGGGAGCTTTGGTTTATGGAGTAGCACCTCGCGCGAAGAACACTGGTTAACGGCTTTTGTCGGCGACTTTTTGCTTAGCGCCAAAGCGATGGGTATTGAGGTACCAGCCCCGTTGCTCGATAAAACCATGAAACGTTTAACCCATTACGTTAAACGCAGCGGTCGCTTGTATGGCGAGCGCTACAGTGAAGATAAAATGCATTACAGTTTTGCTTATAAAGCTTATGCCGCTTATGTGTTGTCGCGTGTTAATCAGGCTCCGTTAGGGTCGTTACGCACTTTGTTTGACCGTCAGCAGGGTGATGCCAAAACGGGGTTGCCACTGGTGCAATTAGGGTTGGCATTAAATAACATGGGCGATCAAAAGCGGGCAAAACAAGCCATTGATTTGGGGCTTAATAAAAACTGGCCCAAGCGCCGTTATTACGGTGATTATGGTAGTGTTATTCGTGATAAAGCAATGATCATTCATTTGTTGTTAACTAATCAGCTCAATAACAAAGCAGCCGTTGAGTTGAGTTTTTCGCTGGCTAATGACATTAAAGGTCGCCAATGGTTAAGCACTCAGGAGCGTAACGCCTTGTTCTTAGCTGGTATTGCCCTTGAGGACACCACCGCAGACAACTGGATGGCGGATATTTTGATGGGCGCTTCGGCCCAGACACTGAATAAAAATGTCGCTTATAATCAGCGCCTTGACGGACATATGATTGAATATGGGGTGGCCGTAGAGTCACTTAACGAGACCCCTTTGTTCGCCAGTGCCACGATTGTTGGTTACGGCAGCGAAAAACCTCAGGCCAGCTCACAGGGCTTATCGGTTGAACGTTACTGGTATAGCAAAACGGGTGAACCTTTGTTTACTGAAAAGGGTGAAAACACGGTGAAAGTCGGCGATTTATTGCTGGTGCAATTGCAGGTTTCAGCCGAGCAACGGACCCCAGACGCTTTGTTGGTCGATTTAATTCCGGCGGGATTCGAACTCGAAAATCAAAACCTTGAACATGCCATTAAACTCGATACTTTCAAATTTGATGGGCAAAGTTTTGCTAAATTGACCCAATACAGCAAAATCAAACATCAGGAGTATCGTGACGACCGATTTGTCACTGCGCTGGATTTACACCCTCTTCATGACAGTAATGTCTTTTATCTGATCAGAGCTGTAACACCGGGTACTTATAAGGTGCCTTCGCCGTTGGTTGAAGATATGTATAACCCCCAATTACGGGGTATTGGTCACACCTTTGATACTATCGTTATTGCCGATCATTGATAGGGGCAGCAGGCATAAAAGTACGCAGGTGGGCAGCTGCGGGGGTTATTATTGTCGCTGCTCTTTGGCTGCTCGACACCCTTTATCCACTTAACTTGGCAAGCAACAAAGCCACTAAAAACAGCGGTTTTTCTCGAATTGTCGTCGATGAGACCGGGCGACCCTTAAGGGCGTTTGCCGATGATAAAGGCGTATGGCGTTATGAGGTGGGGCTGGATGAGGTATCTCCTCGTTATATCGAAGCCTTGCTTACTTACGAAGATCGCTGGTTTTGGTCGCATCCGGGTGTCAACCCATTGGCTATTGTTCGCGCGGCTTATCAAAATATTAGCAATGGCCGAATAGTCTCTGGTGGCTCGACAATCTCGATGCAGGTTGCCCGTTTATTACATCCCCATAAGCGTACATATGCGGGTAAGTTGAGCCAAGTTTTGCGCACTTTTCAGCTCGAATGGCATTTGAGCAAAAAAGCGATATTGACGCTTTACCTTAATGTCGCCCCCTTTGGTGGTACGCTGGAAGGCGTACAGGCAGCTAGTTTTATTTATCTGGATAAACCAGCCTCAAATTTAAGTGACGCAGAGGCCGCATTACTGGCCGTACTCCCCCAGGCTCCAACGCGTTTTCGCCCAGACATTCACCCAAAAGCAGCGCAGCGGGCAAGGGATAAAGTACTTGATCGGCTAGCGGGTTTGGGCGTGTGGTCACAAATGAGGGTTAATGATGCCAAGATAGAAACCGTTTTTGCGTATCGGGCCAGACAGCAACAAATAGCACCGCTATTGAGTAAACATCTGCTGTCACAAAAGCAGCAAGGCGTCATCCAAACGACCATCAACGGCGAGCTGCAAATCGCCCTCGAAGATCACCTGCGCGGTTATATACAACAACTGCCCGAACGGGCATCGGCGGCAGTGCTGGTGGTTGATAACCACACCACACAAGTGAAAGCTTATTTAGGCTCGGCAGACTTTGCCGATAACAGCCGTTTTAGTCATGTGGATATGGTTCGTGCTATTCGCTCGCCGGGTTCGACCTTAAAACCGTTTCTTTATGCACTGGCCCTTGATGAGGGGTTAATTCATTCTCAATCATTATTGGCCGACGTACCCCGTTCGTGGGGAGCTTACCGTCCATCAAATTTTAATAATGGTTTTTCGGGGCCAGTGTCTGCCAGTAAGGCGTTGCAGCGCTCTTTAAATGTGCCCTTTATTGACTTGCTCGAACGTTACGGTGCGAGTCGTTTTGTGGCAAGACTAGCCGGAGCCGGAGTTAACCTCAACATTCCTGGTGGCGAAGCTAATTTGGCCGTAATACTCGGTGGGGCAGGTACCTAACTTGAACAGCTGGTGAGCGGTTACATGGCACTGGCTCGTGGCGGCAAAACGGCGGCATTAAAATATCTCAATACTGACGTTAAAGCGACTCAACAGCATTTTTTTAGTGAACAAAGTGCGTGGATAACCTATCAAGCGTTGGCGGATATTTCGCGTCCGGGCAGTTTACAAACTAATGCAGGATTAAAAAGCGAGCAGCATCTAGCCTGGAAAACCGGCACCAGCTTTGGTTTCAGAGACACCTGGGCGATTGGTGTCAGTGATCAATACACCATCGGCGTATGGGTAGGACGACCAGATGGCACACCGCTAACAGGTCACACCGGCAGGGAAACCGCAGGACCTTTATTGTTTGGTGTCTCTGATCACATTCACCAGCAAATTATCGCCCCCAAGCAACCGCCCGACATCGAACAGCGCCAAATTTGTTGGCCTTTGGGGATACCGCAAACCAGCGACTCAGACAAGCACTGTCATCAAACCAAGCAGGCATGGACAATCGCAGGTATGATGGCGCCCACCTGGCATGGTGCTGATGCTACCGCTTGGCAAAGTAATCCGCTGACTTATTGGATAAACCCCAGCAATGGCAAACGAGTCAACGCCAGCTGCACCAGTCCAAACAAACTAAAAAGAACCGCCGCCTTATGGCCTAAAGTACTAACCCCATGGCTACCCTACGAATACCGCCCCAAGGGTCAACTACCGCCATTGGATGAAAGCTGCAAAACACTAAGCTCAGCAACTAACAGCACCATACAAATAACCGGTATAGAGCCGGGCAGCGTCTACCGCACCGCCAGCAACTCAACAATCAAGCCAGCCATCACCTTAAAAGCAGTCGGCGGCAGCGGCAATTACCACTGGTACATCAATGGGCACCACCGCTATTCAGGCCCAGCCTCAAAAGGCATAAAACACACTTTAAAGACTCCAGGAAACCAGCAAATAGTGGTAGTAGATGATGCAGGCAGTGTAGATAAGG
>JBLHHD010000272.1:0-4993 GCA_047614605.1 Alteromonadaceae bacterium | reverse complement strand
GTCTACCCATATAGTAACGGCAATACCATTGAAACCAACCTCGGGGATCTTGGGGGTTAATCCAACCTTTTCGCTGCCATTCACTGAGTGGCTGAGACGCATCTACCGAAAAGTAATTAAGGCTGATATCTTTTCTACGAGGACTCAACTTGGCTTCATCAAACCAATCGTTGGGGAATTCGGCCTTACAGTCAGTCATATACTTACCGCCAAATACGCCCAGTTTCAACATTTCTTTAGGGGTCAGCTGTGGTTCAAATGTGCTGTCAAAGTGTTTGCCCATCGGCTCAACAAGCTGATAAACATAGTCTTTTTGAAATGTGTCATTGACGTAAACTGGCTTCATATCGAATTAAGTAACTTCAATTCCCCAGGGTGGGGAGACATATAATAAGATTGAGTGATATAGTCATTAGGGTGTTTCCTGAAATGATGGCGCAATAAAGTAATAGGTACTATTAGTGGTAACAAACCTTTGCTGTAATCCTCAATAATTTCACCCAACTCGATTTTATCATCACCATCGAGGTTAGTTTTCAGATAACCTTGCAGATGTCGCAATGTATTAACGTGGTTTTTCGTTGTGGCAATCGATTTTAATGTAGCCATCATATTATCAAGGTATTTATCTGCCAAACGACTCAGGTCAGGTTCGTTATTTTTCGCCAATAAAGCCCCTAACATTCGGCCTTTTGTCTGGTCATGACTCATGAGTATATATTTGTGTTTGGCATGAAACTCCTGAAGGTGTGCAATGGTAAGCGGCTGGCTGCGCATTATTTTCCAGCGAGAATAGATATACACACGTTGGATAAAGTTTTCTCTGAGGTGGGCATCTTGTAAACGTCCTTCTTCTTCTACAGGCAAAAAGGGGAAGTTTTCGATTAATCGCTTGGCGTATATGCCAGTCCCTTTACGATCTGGTGTGCCCTTACTGTAGATCTTGACTCGTTCCATGCCGCAACTGGGTGAATCTTTTTTTAATATATAGCCGCACAACTCGTCATGCCAGCTGCTTTGTTGTTGAGCTATATCATCCAGTTTATCGGTTACATCTAATGCATCATCTTTGGTGCCTTTACAGCGAACTTTACCATCCACACAAACCAGACGAATGGGCTCCCGAGGGATGCCAAGACCTATTTCAACCTCAGGGCAAAAGGGCAAAAACTCGAAATAGTTTTTTAATATGCCAGTGATAAAGGCGTTTTTCTTATGGCCAGAATCGTAACGTACTTTTGCGCCTAACAAGCAGCTGCTAATGCCTATTTTAATACTATTTGGAGCGGAAATATCCATAAGTGTTTGACCTGAAATATCTTCTAAGTGCCCTTGATTACAGCAAACTATAAACCCTTTAAGTCATCAATGTAAAGGGTGATAATTGGTGTCACCTCAATTGCGTTATGTGAATTAACCCGGTAGTCTACTGTCTTAAACGACCTAACGACACCTACAAGTACCTCAGAGCATGCAAAATACCATCCAAACACTCGAACCGAAAACCCTGATTGGCTTAAGCCAAAACATGTCATTGGCAAACAACTTAACAGGACCGTTGTGGCAGGGTTTTATGCCCCGACGAAACGACATTACAAATCGACTGACCAGCGGTCATATCTCAATGCAGGTATACGACAAAGGTGAAACGAATCGGTTTTCACCAGCTACCCGGTTTGATCAGTGGGCAGCGGTAGAAGTGGCCGATGATTTGACCATACCCAAGGGTATGGCGGCTTATTCGTTAGCTGGTGGGTTGTATGCGGTATTTGTTCATCGCGGGCCTGCCAGTGCTTTTGGTAAGACGATGGCGTTTATTTTCGGTTGTTGGTTACCCGGCTCTGATTACGAGTTGGATAACCGGGAGCATTTTGAAGTATTGCTAGAAGGGTATAACCCAATGAATCCACAGGCTCAAGAAGAGGTGTGGATTCCAATTAAAGCGAAGTGAAAATTAATGAGATAGGGCTAGTTCTGAGGGAAAGCTGGTTTGAGATAGTTTTCCCACCAGCTTTCTGCCGATGTGGGTACGCTTAGCCAACTTAAAGAAAGGGCGATTACGGTGAGTTTGGCCGTGGTGTGTTTCATTCTAAGCTTCTTGTTTTACTTGATTTTTACTACTTCGGGGGTCAGTATGTTGTATTTTTTTAGCCGCATTTTATATTGGTTACTGTGTTTGTAAATCGCTAGGTGTTGATCAATAAAGGCTTTTACTTTGTTGATTTTATTGGCGTATTTACTACTGTCTTGATTATTGCCTTCACTGTTATTGCTGGTAACGTGCTGATGAGGCGACAAGCCAATCCATAATTGATCTTTTTTAATACACGCCCCCATTTTTAGTGAGTCATCATGGTGCGTTCTTTTAAAATAAAGCACCGAATTGGTGGTAAACAAAAAAGCCGATGCCCGGCCCGTTTTTAACAAACGGTGGGCTCTTGGCAGGTAGCTTTGGTCATAGGATAGTTCAAATAAGTATTTTTTATAGTTATCTGAAAAGTACTCGGCTAATAAGGTGGCGTACGAATGGTCCCGGTAAATCACTATGCTGTCATTTTTTAACGTGGCAATATTGTCAAACTGCCAATTTGAATCGGCCAATGTCCAAAAGCAGTGTGTTTGAACGGCCAGCGGTATTTGGTGGTAGATTAAATCAGGCGCTTCGTCTTTAGAGGGCGATAGTAGCCCGTCGGCAATGCCCGCTTTTACGCTGTTAATGGCTTCGCTCCACGAGCTGTAAATGATGTTAAGGGTGTAATCGGAGTCTTTAAACAAATCTTGCAGCATCTGCACCAAATAACCGGGGTTTTCGCTCGACTTGGGACAAATCTGTGGACACCAGTCGATGGCGGCAATGTTAAGGGGCTCTTTTGCCTGAACTGGCGGCACAAAGCTAATAAGCACCATAGCAAAAGTCATCGCTAAAACGCCATGCTTATACCGATTAACAAATGACAAACCTGACTCCTGCTGAACTATTTATAATGATAGGGTTAATGGTGGGTTTAATGATTGCCGGGGCAATATAAATCATATGGGCAACAAGTGTAACCCATTTCGTTTACCGTGATCACCGATTAACACTCTTTTTGGCTGAATTGAGAAGGGGAGCAATCAAACTGGGCTTTAAAACACTTGCTGAAATATGAATGGGAGGTGAAGCCGACCTCATAGGCTACAGTGCTTGCAGTGGCTCCGTTGGTTAATAACTCCGCCGCTCTTTTTAAGCGAAAACCACGAATGGATTCAACCGGGGTTAAATCGAGGATCGCCTTCATTTTTCGGCTTAACTGGCGATTACTGAGGTTCATTTCACTGCCGAGTGTCGCGACGTTAAAGTCTTCATTGCTATAGTGCTTGGCAAGAATGGCGTTGAGTTGATTAAAAAAGTGTTGATGTAATGGTGTGGTTTTAACCGGTTCGATGGGCTCTGATGGTGCTAAAGGTTCGCTTGGCTCAATAAGCTCAGCCGGGTTTGTTTGGTTGTGGGGTTGCTCATCTTGGCTTTGCAAAAATGCTTTTTGATAACGTTGGTGCAACAAACGACGAATAGACAGCAGATTATCTACCCGAACTAACAACTCAGTCTCATTAAATGGTTTTTGGAGGTATTCATCGGCTTTTTCTGACCAGCCTTTGAGGCGACTAGACAAGTCGCCTTTGGCGGTGAGTAAAATCACCGGAATGTGGCAGGTCAATTCGAGTTGTTTAAGCTGTTTTACCACCTCAAAACCGTCAATACCGGGCATCATCACATCGCTGATAATTAAATCGGGTAATTGCTGACGAGCCAGTGCTAAACCCTCTTCGCCATTTAAGGCACTTAGGCAATAGTATTTGTGCTGCAATGTATCCACCAATAATTCGAGCATTTCGGCATTATCATCAATTAACAACAAGGTGGTTTTGCCCTGGTCACTTAATGGCATATCAACGATGGGCACAAAATCGGTGGTTGAAGCGAGCAACGATTCAATTTCAATTTTGGAGGTATGCGAAATACTGGTAGTCGATTCTATGGCCGATTGGTTTTGCTTAGCGGTTTTAGCGGATATGGGCAAGGTGACTGTAAAAGTGGAGCCTTCGCCAACCTCACTGGTTAACTCAATTGAGCCTTGATGGCTGCTGATCAACTCTTTTACCAATGCTAAACCAATACCTGCCCCTGGTATATTTTTGTTGCGTTTTGCATCGGCCCGGGTAAAGCGGTTAAACACAATGTCTTGGTCTTGCGGGCTGATACCAATGCCGGTGTCGATGATAGATATTTCGACTTGCGACACGTTTAAGACCGAGATTGTTGAGTGAATGGCAATATTTATACGGCCATTGTTGGGAGTGTACTTAATGGCGTTAGAAATTAAATTGGTCAAAATAGTTTCTAACGCATCGGTTTTAAGCGTCACCGTCACATCGTCAAAAGGCTTGCAGTGCAAACGTTGCTGTTTACTGTTTAACAACGGTTCAAAGGCAACCAGCAATAATTCGAGCGTTTCTTTTAATGAATATTCAACCTGACTTTGGTCGATGTCAGATTGCAGATCAGATAATTCTAGCAACTGGTCAATCATGCGTAAAAGCCGTTGACCGTTGCGTAACATCATCGACTTTTTACGGCTGACTTCGCTGGCTAATTCACTGGGAATGACCTTTTCGAGGGAGGTCAACAACGATGCCAGCGGGGTGATGATCAGGGTTAACGGGGTTTTGAATTCGTGAGAGAGATTGGCAAACATCTGCTCTTTTTGTGCCATCAGGCTGTTAATTCTGGCCGTTCTGTCCCGGACAATTTGTTCCAGTTGTGCCGCTTGTTTGATTAGCGCTTGGGTGCGATATCGATAGAGTGAAAAAGTGCCACCAATCAAGAGGATAAAGTAAAGCAAATAAGCTTGCCAGGTGCGCCAGACCGGTGGCGTTATGGTGATATTAATTGTCCGGTAACGGTCATTGTAGCTGCCGTGTGAGTTACTGGCCCTGAGCTGAAAAACATAAT
>JBLHHD010000271.1:0-5003 GCA_047614605.1 Alteromonadaceae bacterium | reverse complement strand
GGAACGACCTCCGCGCCGTGAACTTCGTCGAAAACGCAGCGATTGTGTTGACTTTGTCAACATTCGCGCCGAGACGGCGCTCCTACCATGCGCATCAAAGTGTTACCCTGTTTGATCGGTGCCGTTTTTCAATAACATGCTGGTATCACAAAAAAATGCTTCACCTAACGCCAGTGGCAAATTCGTTCATGAATTTGAAGTCTGTTTGGATAAAGCCTGCCCCCACAAATGACTGAACCTTCGCAAGTTCAGCCACCTAGCGACAATCAACTCGACAATCAAGCATCAACTCAATGCGTTCATTGTCGTATTGAGGTTGAGTTGCAATGGCAGCCGTTTGAAATTCATTATCAGTTGTACGTTGACCATGTGCTTAAAGAAAATGGTCAACGCGGTTATAAGGACATCGCACAACAAACCCCCTTTGATATACCCCAACCGAAAAAGCGCATCGGAATTGTCGGATTAATACTAATGAGATTAAATCACTGATCTGATTTTGGGCAGGTAAAATTATCAATGACAAGGCATTAATTGCCGTAGTAGTTGTTCTACTTGCAAAATTAATAACGAAGTCAGTGACCATTTTAACCAGCAAAATGATCAGTTATTTAATGGATTTGGTATAAGTACGCTGGCAGTTAAGCTATTCAAAAGTACAACAATGATCAAACTGGTTTTGGCCAGTACCCGCCTGTCCGTATACAGCTGGCTGTTTTCACTGACTTTTGGTATGGCATTACTGCTCAGTTTTTCGTTTCATTATTAAGGCTGTGTTCAGGCCGTGAAAGCCTGAAAATTAAAAACCCAGGGAATTTACTTGGTGCCATTTGTTGGTCGTTTTGCGCTGGGTGAAGAGATAGTGAATACCCGCTGGCAGGCGGTCCTCATTGCGGTGATGGGGCCGAGTGTTGGTCTGTTGATGTCACTGTTTTACATGTTGGTTTATGGTGTTTAATGCGCTGATCAATCTGTTTAACTTGCTGGTTTGTGCTGCTGTTACCTTGTGTGGTGTTTATGTCAGTTATCAACTGGGGTTAATGTTATTTGCACTATTGCTGCTCATTGGCAGTGGCGAAATGTTGTTAGCCTAGCGTCATCGCCATGACCGTCATTTGTTGTCACTTGATGGTTATGGTTAGCTATTTTCCACTATTTGGTATTTGGTGGTTGGGACTTGTTTTATTGGCGTGATTTGGTTCTTTGCCGGAATGGGTGATGATATGTTAGGGTTACCATTAAAGTGTTACAAAGTTAACCTGTCATAGAATTAACCTCATTAGGAAAACCAATGCTTACCAGTAAATTACCAGCGGTAGGAATGACCATTTTCAGCCAGATGTCTTCGTTATCAGCCCAGCATGATGCGATCAACTTATCTCAGGGATTCCCTAACTTTGATTGTGATCCCTATTTAAAACAACAGGTAAACTATTATATCAATAATGGTTTTAACCAATACTGCCCTATGGCCGGATTGCCTGACTTACAACAAGCAATACAGACGTTGGTCCGCGAGCATTATGAATTGAACATTAATGCCGCCGAGCAGGTCACTGTAACCTCAGGGGCCACCGAAGCGCTGTTTGTTGCTATTCAGACGATTGTTCATGCCGGTGACGAAGTGATTATTTTCGATCCTGCCTATGACAGTTATGAACCTGCGGTTAACTTAGCGGGTGGCAAATGTATTCACATTCCTTTACTGCCGCCAAGTTATGGGGTTGACTGGCAACAGGTAGAGCAAGCGATCACTTCGCAGACCAAAGCCATTATCATCAACAGTCCGCATAACCCAACCGGTACCATCTTGCACGAACAAGATATTATCGCATTGAAAAAATTAGTGGCAGAGCATGATTTGTATGTTATCTCTGATGAAGTTTATGAACATATTGTGTTTGATGGGCAGGTACATCACAGTATTTTACGTTACCCTGAGCTTGCACAACGTAGCTTTGTGATCGCTTCTTTTGGTAAAACCTTTCATGTGACCGGCTGGAAAGTCGGTTATTGTATCGCTCCTAAAGATCTCACTGACGAATTTCGTAAAATTCATCAGTATGTGACATTTTGTACGGTGACACCGATGCAAAAAGCGATTGCCGATACACTGAATAAATTACCTGAGCATGTCAGCGGATTAAGCGACTTTTATCAGCATAAAAGAGCGGTGTTTGCTGAACACTTAAAAGACAGTCAGTTCAAACTACTACCAAGCGAGGGGACTTACTTTCAATTGCTTGATTACAGTGCGCTTTCAGACTTGCCGGACGTCGAGTTTTGCCATTGGTTAACCAAAGTCCATAAAGTGGCCACAATTCCTTTGTCAGTATTTTATCAGTCGCCGCCCAAAAGTAAGGTGATCCGGGTTTGCTTTGCCAAAGATGACGAGACCTTAAAAAAGGCAGCAAAAATATTATGTCAGGTATAAATATCACCCTAGTGCAAACCGATATTCACTGGCTTGAGCCACAGAAAAACTTTGACCAACTCAGCGCACTGTTAGTAACGGCGGGTCCGACAGATATGATCATCTTGCCGGAAACCTTTGCCAGCGGTTTTGCTTTTGAGCAGCCGGGTGTTGGTGAGCCTACCGATGGACCGGCATTAAACTGGCTAAAGCAAACCGCAAAAGAAAAGAATGCGGTGATGGTTGGCAGTGTTGCGGTTCATCAGAATGACAAAAATGCCAACCGCTTGTATTGGGTTACTCCACAGGGGGAGGTGTTACATTATGATAAAAGACACTTGTTTCGAATGGGGGATGAACATCATTACGTCGTGGCGGGACAAAAACGTGAGATCTTTAGCATTAAAGGGATAAGGTTTTTGACCAATATTTGCTATGACTTGCGTTTTCCGGTGTGGTCACGTAATAAAAATGATTATGATGTGCTGCTAAACATTGCCAACTGGCCGGGGGTTAGACGGCGGATATGGGATACCTTATTACAAGCAAGGGCGATAGAAAATCAGTGTTATGTAGTCGCGGTTAACCGGGTTGGTCAAGATGGTAAGGGCGTAGACTATTCAGGCGGTACTGGGGTTTATGATTTTAAAGGTGAACCCTTGGTACTGGCAGCCGATCATCAGACTCAACTGGTTGAGTTCCGACTGGCGCTGGATGCATTAAATACGTTTAAACAGCAATTTCCAGCCCATTTGGACGGTGATGAGTTTGAACTTATTGATGCCTAACTTAGCCAATTACCGCGACTATCCGCCAACCTTACAATCCATGGCAACCCGCTGACAGGCATTGGTAAATACTACGCTATAATACAGCTCTGAATCCGACCGAAAAGGAATATGTAATGCGCATCGAATTGATCAGTACCGGTGATGAACTATTAAGCGGAGATATTACTGATACCAATGCTAGCTGGCTGGCTCAGCAACTCACTGAGCACGGCTTTAAACTCAGCTATAAAACCACCGTTAGTGATGATTTGGACGAACTGGTTGATGCATTTACCCAGCGCTCAGCGCGAGCGGATTTTATTATTGTTAATGGTGGGTTAGGACCAACCAGCGACGATTTATCTGCCGATGCAGCCGCGTTGGCATTGGATGAGCCAATGATGCTGTTTAAAGAGTGGCTTGAACAGATGAAAATCAAGTTTGCTGCTTTTGGTCGACCGATGACTGACAACAACCTTAAGCAGGCCATATTACCTCAAAGTGCACAAATCGTTGATAACCCGGTGGGTACCGCTTGTGGCTTTAAAATCACCCTTAATAACGCGATGTTGTTATTTACTCCCGGGGTGCCCCGTGAATTTAAAGTGATGGTCAAAGAGCAGATCCTACCCTTGCTGGTGGACTTGAATGACGAGCCGCCTTTGGTGATTGAACGTTTCTTATGTATGGGCATTGGCGAGTCGGCTTTAGCTTATCTGGTGGGTGATCTTGAATTACCAGCGGGTTGTGAATTGGGTTACCGTGCTGCGATGCCGTTTATTGAGTTAAAAATCTTCGCTAAACAGCAACAATCCCTTGCACCTTTAGTCAAACAAGTCAGCGAGATTGTCAGTAAATACTGCGTGGTACGTCAGGGCAACTCATTAAGTAAACATGTTCATCAACTGCTCATGGAAAAAAGCACTCTGGAGTCATCGAGTTTTAAGTTCGGCACGGTTGAGTCCTGCACCGGCGGGTTAATTGCCAGCTCACTGGTGGCTTATGATGGCAGTTCGAGTTACATGGACAGAGGATTAGTGACTTACAGTAACGACGCTAAGAAACAACTTGTGGGTGTTAGCGAGCAAACACTTGGTACCGCTGGGGCTGTCAGCATTGAGACTGCTGAGCAAATGGCCAAAGGAGCGGTAACACAGCACCAGCTAGACTTGGCGATTTCGGTGACCGGTACTGCCGGTCCACAAGGTGGTTCAGTAGGCAAACCAGTTGGCACCGTCGCTTTTGCACTGGCAGATAAAACCCATTGTTACAGCCAAATGCTGTGCTTGGGGGATAGGGGCAGAGCCAATACTCAACAACTGGCGATGGCAATTGCACTGGATATGGTCCGCCGTTATCTGGGTCAGCTGGATGTTATTGCTGATTATGATGCTTATAAACCGTTCTGAAGCTAAGCAAAAAACAATACCGTCAACATCCACATAATAGCAGCCAGTCCGGCGGCAAATGAAGCGGGCACCAGCTGGGTTTTTACATGATCCATCAAATCGCTACCAGTGGTCATTGCGCTGAGTATGGTCGTGTCAGAGATGGGCGAGCATTGATCGCCATAGACACTACCGTTGAGCACAGTGGCAAAGCATACTGACAAGTATAATACCGGATGTTCAAGCCCTTGCGATTGTGCTACTGCCCATGCCAGTGGCATTGCTAGCGGAAAAGCAATTGCATACGTGCCCCAACTAGTGCCGGTCGAAAAGGCAATGATCATGGTCAAAATCTGCAACAATAGCGGAAGTAACCAATAAGGAACCTCAGTCGAAAGTTGCTCAACTAAAAATATTCCCCCACCGATCTCT
>JBLHHD010000270.1:0-5012 GCA_047614605.1 Alteromonadaceae bacterium | reverse complement strand
GGTTACGCAACAAGCCCACGCAAGTGGTTATGAGTAGTAAAAACCTGTTAAATACGGGGGCACTGGATTTTGCGGGCAAGTTGTTTATTTCAGCAAATAGTGAAGTGAGTAGTGACGCCAACTGGACAATATCCGGCTTGGCGTTGCAGCAGTTACCCATAAGTCAAAGTAAAACCTTTAGCCTGACTCTGGACCAGACAAACTTGCAGGTTGAAGGCAGCATTAGCTTTGCAAATAAACAAATCACTAACAAAACCCATCTGGTATTAAATAACAGCGAATTTACTGGTCAGGCTCAAAACAAAGCGGCCAAAGTGGTGCTTGATATACTTACAGATGTCGACACTCTGGCAGTAGATGTTGAGGCGAGCGGCGATATGATGTCACCGGATTTTAGTCTTCATTCGCCCCTTGATTCGATAATTTATCAAGCGGTGAAAAAACAGTTAAAGACCAAACTTAGTCAGTTTAAAGTCAACGCTCAGGCAGGTTTGCAACAAAAGCTCACCGAACAGTTTAAGCTAAGCGCCAGTGGTTCCGATGATTTCATGGCCTTTGACAGTGATTTCAGTAACCTAGAAAAGGCTCTCGAAACGCTGCTTAAAAGTGAACTCAATGACAAAATTCAGGAGACCTTAAAAGACAAATTATTGGATAAACTTGGGGATTTATTTTAGACATTCAGATTCAGTTTAATTATTTATTTATCCAGTTTGCTTCGTGGTCGTTTGTTGACTTTTTATAGACTTAGGTCTAACGGGGACTCACTGATCCCAATAGGGCTGGTCAGCAAATTGCTCGGCGATAAAGTCAATTGCCATTGGTGATTGTCGCTGAGGTCTTTGATTGCTTATTAGGAACTCACTCCTGACAAGGTACCTGTTGAGCACCGCGAAGATGGCACTCAAGTGAGGGTAATTGCGGCGTTTAGCCACTAATCGCTATTTGGTGGGTGACAAGGTGATAGAGACCGACTGGCGGCTGTTTACCACTTTGGTGAGGTTTGATGCAGTGTATGTGGGGCATTTTAAGTGTCATAAAAAGCGCATTGCTGATTATCCACAACTGAGCAATTATGTGCGTGACTTATCAAGGCCCATTATTACGCTTCTCATGAAACGATTAATCCAACCCGGATAATTCCAACAGGTCCGCTGCTTAATGTTGACCAGGGTCATGATCGCGCCCGATTTAAGGCTTCGCTGGTTGACTGTATTGCTTCAACAAATTAATTGTGTCATTTAACCTTGGAATATCAGCCGCTTGATTGAGCGGATAACCATTGCTTGCCGACAGGGTTTGGCTGTTTCCCTGCTCATCAAGTAAGGTGATTTTATCTTTTTGAATCGAGACTATGGTGCCGTTGGTATAATTGGCGGCCAGTTGTTTAGGTTGCTTTATCAGTAAATTTTTACCAAACACCGCGAGTTTATCGTTATCTGCTGTCGCACTACTATCGGCTTTACAGTTCAACCACGATTGAATAATGGCAGGACTGATATCAAGATTTTGACTGACCTGTCCTTTGTAACGCAACGGATTTGCCCACTTGATTAATAATGGGGTTTTATGGATTGCCTGGCCCTGATTAACTGCACTATCAAATTGAGTGCCAATGACTATCACGTTGGTGTTGTTAAGCCCCCCCAGATAAGCGCTTAATTGACGGTTATCAACTTGTTTGATGGTGATCGTTTTTGCGCCCGGGTGGTTTTGCTGACCATCAGCAATATAGCGATAACCGGCAAATGCAGGTGAGTTTTTAATATCAAGGCTCACATTCAACTGGTGACTTAAAGCGAGGTTGTACCATTGTGGTCGGTGGGCATTGGCAATAGCACTATCTTTGTAAATCGATGGCAAACCATAAAGTAGATTGAATATGGCGTCATGGGTGTTGGTGGGCACATAATGCTTGTCAAACAGGGTATAACCTAAAGCCGATAATTCACTGACCAGTACGCTGTCGACTGTGTCGCTCAGCAAGATTTGCAAATCATTGCTAATGTTGGTGGTATCACACTGCAGTGGTGGATTAACCGGGTAATAAGTCAGGTTTTGTTTAAGTGATAATTGATTGGTCCGTCGTACCTGATGCTGTTCTTCATCGAGCAGTCCATTTTTCGCCAGCAGGGTTTTGGCTGTCGCAGGGTAAGAAAATGGAAACATGTTGTTTTGTTTGGTGACATCATAATCAAAAGTGGCGTCGGCCCAGATATGGATCATATGGCTTAACATAAACGCGCTTAAGAAAAACACCGTAAATCTGGCACCAAAGGCTTTTTCTCTGAGTTGTTCAAGGCGTTTCCAGGTGACGTTACTGATCAATAGCTCCAGCACCAAAATCATCGTACAGATACCAAACACCCATAAAAATGACCTTAGCGGGTGATCGTTCCAGGTAGTGGTAAGTAATGAGACTACCTGTTCAAGTGAAGCCCCGGAGATATGGTAACCCAGACGACTGTAACTGTAGGCGTCGATGGTCAATAGGATCATTGCACTGGTAGCAATAACCGCTGCCATACCGCGAATATGACGGGGGTAAGGGAAAATAAGTGATAGCGGGAATATCGATAAGACAAAGCCGATAAAGGTCAAAAAGGCGGTATGGCCGACCCAATTAGTTATCAGGTATGCAAACCCCAGAGCGGAGATTGGCAGCGTATCGGTGACGATAAAACCACACGCGATCACCAGCGCCAACAGAATATTAAAAAATGTAAACCAATGCCCCCAGCTGGACAGGCGTTGGGCTTTATCAACAAACGGTTGATTGGGATCCAGTATCATTTAATGGTGCCTGTTTTAGCTGCCTTTAACGGTGGCATTTAATGCCTCGTTAAAGGTGTTGATCACATTTTTCTGTTGGGATTTAGGGATTTGTTTGTTGATGATATGACTGGTGGCATTGCCAAGACACATCAGGCTTAATTCGATACTGGCATCACTGCGGGTTAATACGGCTAATAAATCACTGATCAGGCTTTCGACCTGTTCGTTGGAATACTTTGAATTAATTGGCATATTTCTTATAAAGGGCTATAGGTTTTGGTGCTCGGTATATTACCATAGACGCCAAGCCGATATACACCCATTTTTTATTGCCAACAGAGAATAATGCATGTCTACACAAGTGTTAAATTTAGCCATTAATTACATAGAACAAAAAGAAGGCGGTGAAGTCATTTGCCGCAACCGTGATGATCTGCTGGCCGTAACCGACCGGATCACTAATTTTATTGAACACCTTCATTTTTCTTATTCAAGTAAATCCGGTAAGGAGTTCTGTTCGTTTACCGCAGAGAAAAATACCGCTTTTTCTGCTCATTTAGCTTCGTATCTTGGCAAAGAAGAGGATTTTTTGTCATTTGCCAATTCATCCAGCCAGTTATTAAGTGATGAGCTGAAAAAATACAATTTTGTTGAGAGCGGTTATTTGTTGTTATGCCAATATAACTATCTGGCGACCGATTACTTGTTGATTTTAATGCTTAATATCAAAGATCACTTTAGTGTGACCAATGAACTTGAGATAGCCAAATCTCGTCACCTTGACCTAACTAGTTTGCAGCTAGCTGCCCGGATCGATTTAACTGAGATGGCGATTAATCGTCAGTCTAATCGTTATATATCGTTTGTAAAAGGTCGCGCTGGGCGTAAAGTGGCCGATTTCTTTTTGGACTTTTTAGGCTGTGAAGAGGGCATTAATGCTAAGCAGCAAAGCACCGAGATGTTACAGGCGGTTGAAGATTTCATTAGCCTTGAGCAGTTGGATGCAGAAGAAAAATCAGCCATCAGAAAAAATGTCTATGATTACTGTAATGAGCGTTCGCAACTTGGCCAGGATGCGGTTGTTGAAGAAATCTCTTCATCAATGAATTTAGCCAGTGAAACGGCTTTTAAAGAGTTTCAGCAGAACCAGGGTTACAAACTTGAAGAAAGTTTCCCGGTAGATAAACGCACGGTGAACAGTCTGGTCAAATTTGCAGGTCAAGGGGGCGGTGTGAGTTTGAGTTTTGATAAAAAGCTCTTTGGCGATAGCATTTTCTATGATGTTGGCACCGATTCATTAATGATCAAAGGCATCCCACCAAACCTAAAAGACCAAATTGAACGCCATATCAAGGGTGGCTCAGGCTCGTAAATCAATCCTCACAAAGGCTGGCACATTCATTAGTACGTGTCGGCATTTATGGGATAAATCTCTCCAACCCCAACCTAAAATCAAAGCCCAAGGCCGTAGATTTTTGTAGGCCGGCCAAAGCGAAGCTGACTTGTCAAAAACGCAGCGTTGCCCGGCATATTACGCACCAGCAGCCGACATCCTGCCCTCATCAAACCCACCACTTTCAACTCCCAGGGATTAGCGGCGCAGAGGCTTCAACACCCCCCACAAAAACAATTGCAATGCATCCCTTCACAATTGCTTTGCTACGTCCATATAGCAAAAAAGGCCACCAAATGGCAGCCTTTTTTATTGGTTTAAACCACTCAAATCAACATTAGTTGGTTGGTGGTTTAGCCATTGGCGCATGACTTTTAGAACGGGCACCAGTGGCACCAGCGGTTTTACCCGAGGTGGTGATTGCTCCGCGATTCTCAATAGTCATAGCTTGTGGCGTTACTGTGTCGGTAGGCATATCCGGCATTTGAGGTTTAGCCATAGTTGCCGATGACTTTGACTTAAACGCTACCCGAACATGTGGCTGGTCTGCTAAAGCAGCCTCAGCGGCTTGTTCTACAACAGGCGCAGGCTCAGCGGCTTGTTCTACAACAGGCGCAGGCTCAGCGGCTTGTTCTACAACAGGCGCAGGCTCAGCGGCTTGTTCTACAACAGGCGCAAGCTCAGCGGCTTGTTCTACAACAGGCGCAGGCTCAGCGGCTTGTTCTACAACAGGTGCAGGCTCAGCGGCTTGTTCTACAACAGGTGGAGTAGTTTGTTCTACAACAGGAATAGACTCGGTGGCTGCGTCTGGGTAACGTGTTTCTACCGGATCTGAGGTAACCTC
>JBLHHD010000269.1:0-5035 GCA_047614605.1 Alteromonadaceae bacterium | reverse complement strand
TTTGATTTGTTTCTGGGTTTAGTGAAAAAACTGGTCTACTCTTAAGAAAACTTTTAATCCTGTCTTAAGGAAATATGAATGAAAGTATCATCTGTTACCCAGCAAACGACTAAAAAAAGTTCAATTATTTTAAAAAGTGCAGTTGTACTGCTGTCAACTTTGGGCGTAATGTCATTCGGTACCCAAGCGAATGTGACAGACTCCATTGCCAAGGCTGTTAAAGAGGGTAAAACGACTCTTAATCTGCGCTATCGTTACGAGAATGTCGATCAGGATAATATTGACAAAACGGCTAATTCATCAACCCTGAAAACCCGCTTGACTTTTCAAAGCGGAAATATCAGTTATGTTAACTTCAAGCTCGAAGTTGATAACGTCACCGCAATTGGTAACGAAAGTTATAACAGCACCAAAAATGGTAATAGCCAATACCCGGTGGTTGCTGATCCTACCGACACCGATATTAACCAGGCTTATCTTCAATACAAAAACGAAAATTTTAAGCTGACCGCCGGACGCCAACGTATTGTCCAAAACGACCAGCGTTTTATTGGTGGTGTAGCATGGCGTCAAAATGAGCAAACTTATGATGCCTACCGCTTCCAGTTTCAGGTCAATAAAAACTTGGGACTCGATTATAGCTACGTGCATAACGTCAACCGGATCTTTGGCCCTGACAGCCGACCAGGTGGTCCAACTGCTGATTTAAAAGGTAATATCCACCTGTTTAATGCGATGTATCAGGTCAATAAAGCCCATAAACTCGCATTCTTTGGTTATTCAATGGACTTTGACAAGGCTCATGCCCTGTCAAATGACACTTTTGGTCTTCGTTACCAGGGTAAGTTCAACAACTTTGGTTTGATTGCCAGTTATGCCAGTCAGACTGACGGTGGTGACCACCCAATTGACTATCGTGCCAACTTCATGAATTTGGAAGGTAGTCTGAAAGTCAATAAATTCAATTTTGGTTTGGGTTGGCAAGTGCTTGATGCTGATGATGGAGTCGGTTTCCAAACACCTTTTGCGACACTGCACAAATGGCAGGGTTTTGCTGATCAGTTCCTTGGTACACCAGGTACGGGTATTGAAGATGTTTACTTTAAGTTTGCAACTAAAATTGGTCCAGTTGCCTTTAAAGCCCACTGGCATGATTTATCCGCCAGTGAAGGGAATGGCGACTGGGGTGACGAACTTGATTTGATTTTTGCTTACAAAGTCAATAAAAACGTTTCTACCTTGTTGAAATACTCTAACTTTAGTGCAGACTCTGGTAGTGGTAAAGTTGATATTGAAAAACTGTGGTTGATGGTTAACGCTAAGTTCTAAGCACCATCACACGTAATTTATAACAATAAAACCAAAACGCCTTACCATCACTGGTAGGGCGTTTTTTTTCGTTACAAGGATGTAAGGAATTCGGTATGCCCGGAGCATTATACCAAACGCCTCAGGGAGCGTTATATCAGTCAATTAACCCTATCCTAGTTAGGGTTAATTGACTGATACCACGCTAATTTTTTTCGTATATTCCATAATAGCGCCAATTGGTCTACAATGAGCGCGAAGTCACCATTTAACGAAAACTCCGAGCGTTAGCAGCCTAAACACCTGGCTTAACCCCTATATGGATTAAGCAGCAGGGCAGGGTTCTTTCGCCGTGGCAACTGCCACCAGGGTTGATGGAGAAATCCTACAGCCTCCCTAATTTGGAAAGGTGTTCATACTATGCTAGAAGACAACTTTGGCAGACGCTTTAGATACTTGCGTTTGTCTATCACTGATGTGTGCAACTTTCGTTGCGTCTATTGTTTACCAAATGGTTATACTTGCGAAGAGCCCAGAGACTTTCTCAGGGTTGACGAGGTACGCCGCTTGGTGAGAACCTTTGCCGAACTCGGCACCACTAAAATTCGCTTGACCGGCGGTGAGCCTTCACTGCGTAAAGAGTTACCCGAGATGATCCAGATTTGCAAGGAAACTCCGGGCGTCCAAAGTGTGGCGTTAACCACCAATGGTTACAAGCTCACCAGTCAAATCAAAGATTGGGTAGATGCTGGCCTTGATGCGCTTAACATCAGCATGGACAGTCTTGATCCACGAATGTTTCAGAGCCTTACCGGGCATGATAAGTTTGAAGAGATCATGACGGGTATTGATATGGCGTTTGCTTTGGGTTTAAAGACCATCAAAATCAATGCGGTATTAATGCGTCAATACAATGCTCATGAATTTCAATCGTTTTTAGATTGGGTAAAAGACAAGCCCATTACCTTACGGTTTATTGAGTTGATGAAAACTGGCGATAATCCGCAGTTTTTTGAGGACAACCATGTTTCGGGAGCTTCATTAAAAGAGAAGATTCTAGAGCAGGGTTGGCAGCGTATTATCCGTTCAAAAGATGCCGGACCTGCTCAAGAGTTTGAGCACCCTGACCATCAGGGCCGAATTGGCTTGATCATGCCTTACAGCAAAGACTTTTGTAGCACCTGCAACCGTTTACGCATTTCAGCTCGCGGCAAATTGCACCTATGCTTATTTTCTGAATATGGTCTGGACTTACGAGAGTTCTTACAAGATGACGATCACGAAGCGTTAGCGAACCAAATCCGCTACTTACTGCAAGATAAAAAAGCTACTCATGATCTGCATGAAGGTTTGACTGGTGGGACTAAGCATTTAGCGATGATTGGCGGCTGAAGCGGTACAAAAACGAGAGCCCACCGCTTTTGTACCGTTGAATTGGAGCCATGGCGGTCCGACGTTTCAGTGGCGGTAGGATGCGCAACGGGGACGTAGGTTCCACAGGGCTTGCTGCGTCACTAAACAAGTAGATTTAACCAAACTGAAAGTGAGTGTCGAAATGTCGCACCAACGCAACGATCTTTTGAGGCGGCGGTAACATCAATGCTTTGATATAGGTGAGTTGTGTCGGGGGCATAAACGATGCGCTTCGCGCAAACTCGACTACGCCTTAGGTTGCACCCTACGTGGCTGCGATAGATGGTCTTGTTAGGGCACTAAAAACCGTATAACGAATAATTTAATCATGAATGAAGCACATAATTCCAACCCACCAATCGGCATTATCCTTGCCGGGGGGTTATCTAGCCGAATGGGCACCGACAAAGCGTTGTTAAAACGTAATGGGGTGACCATGCTAGAGCACTGTGAGCAATTGCTTAAACAAGCGGGGATCACGCAAATCTTGATCAGCCGCAATAACGGCTCAGGTATTGCTGATATTATTCAAAACAGCGGTCCTTTGGGCGGTATCTACTCGGTGATCAAACCCTTGCCATCAGGCACTGCAGTTGTGATTTTACCGGTTGATATGCCTTTATTGGCGGCTGATGACCTGAGCTTGTTGATCCAGATTGGCCAACAGAGCAATCAAATGATCTTTTTCGATGATTGTTACTTGCCTCTGTATTTACCAGTGGACGAGTCAGTCAAAGCCTATTTGCACGAGCAATTGCATAATGATGGCAACCGCTCAGTCAAAGGGCTGATTAAACATTTTACGTGGCAGTCGCTAGCAGTAAACGACAGCCAAAAATTAACCAATACGAATACCCCACAGCAGTGGCAACAGACACAGGCTTTGGGTTAACTAACACCACTTAAAAAAGTACCAGACGAGGATCACATGGGAAGCAAAGCTAACGTTGAATTTAAATCGTTAAACATCGCCGTATTAACGGTATCTGATACTCGTGACGAGTCAACTGATACATCAGGTCAAAAACTGATTGACGGTTTACATACCGCCGGTCATAACCTCAGCGATAAAAAGATTGTTATCGATGACATCTATAAAATCCGTGCGATTGTAGCAACATGGGTCGCCTCAGATGACATTCAGGCCGTTTTGGTTACTGGTGGTACCGGGTTTACCAGCCGTGATTCAACCCCAGAGGCTTTACTGCCGCTGATGGATAAAATGGTCGACGGTTTTGGTGAATTGTTCCGTCAAATCTCTTATGATCAAATCGGCACCTCAACCATTCAGTCAAGAGCCTTTGCCGGCATGTCAAACCGCACTATCATCTTTGGAATGCCGGGTTCGACCAACGCCTGTCAAACGGCGTGGGATGCGGTTATTCGTGAGCAACTTGATGCCAGCCATCGACCTTGTAACTTTGTCGCCCAGCTAAAACACGTTGACGTTGAACTGTGTGAGAGCCGGGGATAAAGAATGAACGACTTAACTCACCTCAATGCCAAAGGCGAAGCGAATATGGTGGATGTAACCGAAAAAGCGGTTACCTCTCGTCAAGCGCTGGCCGAGGCATATATTCAAATGTCGCCCCAGACACTCGAAAAAGTCATTGATGGCACACACGCCAATGGTGATGTGCTGGCCGTCGCACGAATTGCCGGTATCCAGGCAGCCAAAAAATGCAGTGACTTAATTCCGTTATGTCACCCGCTGATGTTAACCAAGGTCAACATCGAATTTGAAGCCCAACCACAAGAGAATAAAATTCGCATTGTGGCTTTGTGCAAACTCGCCGGTCAAACCGGTGTCGAAATGGAAGCGCTGACAGCGGCTTCTGTTGCTGCGCTGACTCTGTTTGATATGTGTAAAGCGGTAGACAAAGCGATGGTGATTGGTGGTATCAAAGTGCTTGAAAAACAAGGCGGAAAAAGCGGAGATTGGAAACGCGACTAGTTTCCTCCTCAGCGATTATGCGGGTTACGCACCCGCACACAGTTTTGAAGATTTAAAAAAACAGGAAGAACGATGATCAAGGTATTATTTTTTGCCTCTTTAAAAGAAACTCTCGATTGTGACCAATTGCAAGTTGAGGCGACACAGGCAAGCACCGTTGCGCAATTGCGAGAGCAGTTAAGTAAAAAGGGTGATATTTGGGCAGCTAACTTGGCAGCCGGTTCAACACTGGTAGCGATCAATCAGGCGATGAGTAATGAAGCGTCGGCGATAAAAAGTGGTGATGAAGTGGCTTTTTTCCCGCCAGTAACCGGGGGATAAGACTATGATGATATCGGTTCAAAATCAAGACTTTAGCCT
>JBLHHD010000268.1:0-5047 GCA_047614605.1 Alteromonadaceae bacterium | reverse complement strand
TAGTTTAGACTATAGTCCCAATTAAACTTAAAAGAACTATAATATATGCTGTTATTTATTAATTACCTAAGCCTGCTGCTTTCTGTTTTGTGGTTACTATTAACACCAGACTGGGAACCGGCAATAGTAACTCTTGGCTTGATCGCGAGTATATATGCCCAGAAGTCCAAAGCCATTGAACAAAGCTGGCCCCGCTACGAAAAAATGAAGTTTTGGATCGTCACTTCTTTATTAATTCTAGCTTTCGCAATTGCGAAACCGAATGACGAAGCACATTTTGGGGCAATTGTGACTGCGTCTGAAAAAGATCAGTTTAAAACTTCTTTAGCTTCATTTTCAGCCAAATTTAATGATGTGTGCGCGGCGGCGGCAAGTAAAGTCTTGGCCAATTTATTTGGCCCTGTACATGCTGTTGAACATGAATATTATAATTTAGGGGTTTTATCACTATCTTTATCATCCAGAGGGGCCTTGTCTATTGGTGCATTAGGTTACGTTGTCTTTTTAGGCGAGAACTTCACCGTACTTACGTCAACCGATGGAATAAGAAGATATGATCGGTTCTTAGATAAGAAAGCAAAGGAAAAGAGTGAGGGAAAAAGAGTCAACTGCACAGCTAAATCAAATGGTAAGTAAATGCCTATAAATAATGGAGCAACCCAGATTGCTTTCATTAACATTGGAAATGCTTTAATTTATCCAGACACAAAAAAACCGACAAGATGTCGGTTGATTTTTTCTCTTTAAAATCAAAGAGAAGGATGGTACCAGTGGGCGGACTTGAACCGCCACGCCCGAAGGCAACGGATTTTTGAATCCGCTACGCCAAAAACTTCCCACCTAGTCAACAGGTAACAAGCACCTCATAACACGCCAATATATTCTGTTGAAATGCAGGTGGGATACGTTCCCAATCAAGCACTTGGATAACAATGGGAATATTTGAGTCTTGCAATGCCTGTTTGAATTCGACCAATTCATCTATCGACAGAGGGGATTGTTCACAAGATTTAATGACCAAATCCAAGTCACTGGCTTCGAAGCTATTGCCTTTAATCCGGCTGCCGTACGCCCAAAGTTCGGTGCCGGATTTTAAGTTGGCTTTGGCCAATTGGCCAATGCGCTGCTTGTCAATCTCTCGTAAATCAATCATGAGGCTGAGCTTTAATCACTTGCTCTAACGATTGGGCATCAATGATAAATTGTTCTAGTAAAGCTAAGGTGTTATTGGCAAAATCAACACCGTAGTCATGAGCTGTATTATTGCGGTTATCTCTGTAGACAAGCCAGCGTTCAACCGCTTCAATGGTGATCAGGCTATGCTGAGCACTATAACGAAATACATCTTTAAAGGTGAGTTTATGCACCGCCTTGGCGCTATGAAAGTAAGGATTAAGGCATTTTTTCAGTAACTTACCCGATTGTTCCAGAATGATTTCAAATTCTTTGACGCAGGCCGAACGATACATTTCATATTCAATAGTTTCTATATCGGCGGCAAGTAACAAAGAATGGGCTTTTGACAGGGTTAAAATGCAACGATGGAAAAATGTTGTGTCTATATTCACTTAAATACTCCTACTATAGCCAGATAACGCGAACTTACTGAACATTTAAAAAGAATACACGAATTTCAAGTACAAAAAAACCGACGTAATGTCGGTTGATTGCGTCTCTTACTAGAAGAGATGGTACCAGTGGGCGGACTTGAACCGCCACGCCCGAAGGCAACGGATTTTGAATCCGTCGTGTATACCAATTTCACCACACTGGCACTGCATTTGGAGCTTTCTTTCTCTTTGCAAAGTTCAAAATTCTTTGCAAATCTTTACAAGCGTTATTTCTGGTGTTCTAGAAATATTCTTGTTTATAATCAATACCTTAATAATTAAATCAACTACACACGATGTTTTTTGAATCCCCTATGTCTACCAATTTCATCACCCTGGCATCTAATTATCATCTCCTTAATAATTATCATCTCCTTAAGAGATAGGCGCATTATACGAATCTATTTGCCCCTCGCAAGTGTTTTTTTGCAATAACCTTTCAAGTGCTGGTTATTTGCGCTTTTTGACGATTAAAACCCCTGCACCCGTGTTTTTTATTTGTTAAACTGCGCTCCTTTGAATTATTGATCAGAGTTAGAGCCAGACCATGAGCAAAACCCAGCCAACCACTGACGCCACAACCGATACAACCACTGACACAGCCGCTATTGAACAATTTCCCTCAGCGCCCTTTTTTCGCCGCTTGGCTTCATGGGTTTATGATTTACTAACTGGTGTGGCTATAGCCATGCTTGCCACTGTCGTTGGTATGATTGTTACCGAGATGCTGGTCGCCTACGAGTTTATTGATACCAGTAAATATGAAGATACCGCCGCATTTTTTCAGGATACCTGGATTTTCCCTTTTTACCTAATCACCTGCCTAACCTGCTTCTTTTGCTACTTTTGGGTTAAAGGCGGTCAAACCATTGGTATGAGAGCCTGGCGATTACGCGTGGTAAACACTCAGGGCGAAGGTATCTCAATTATTCAAGCAGTGATCCGCTTTTATGCCTCTTTAGCCGGTCTGGGCAACGTGTGGGTGCTGCTCGACTGGAAAAACAAACAATCAATCCAGGACTATTTAGCTAAAACCCGCACCATCACCTTAACCAAAGAAGCCAATAAAGAGATTTATCGCCAGAGCTAACAAGACCAACCAGTTGAACATCCGTGGTGATTAGATTAAGGTAAGCTCTCAAAATTTAACAGGAATTTGACATGGCTATTACC
This sequence comes from Alteromonadaceae bacterium, assembly GCA_047614605.1. Classification (GTDB taxonomy): domain Bacteria; phylum Pseudomonadota; class Gammaproteobacteria; order Enterobacterales; family Alteromonadaceae; genus JABSOG01. The sequence goes on along the minus strand of JBLHHD010000268.1, from coordinate 2,264 downwards.
ATCTACGGGGTTTGTGCTTCCCCTTTTGTTCGCAAAGTATTTGTTGTCGCCGAAACACTGGGGCTGGCGTTTGATAATATAAAGGTCTCGCCGCTGGATAAACCCGAAGGTTATCACCTGATAAGCCCCCTCGGTAAAATCCCTGCGCTGACTGACGGTGATTTGAAACTGGCCGATTCATCGATTATTTGTGATTATCTCAACAATCAATATGGCAATAACGAGCTTTACCCTACCGACCCGGCCTTACGTGCTCAGGCTTTGTGGTTTGAAGAATACGCCGACTCCAAACTGCTGGATCTGTTAGGTACGTTATTTTTTGAACGAGTGCTTAAACCCAAATTCAGACAAGAACCCCCCAATGAGCAAAACATCAGCAATATCCTTGAGCAACTGCCAGCGGTGTTTGATTATCTCGAATCCAGTTTGCCAGACAGTGGCTTTATCTTCAGTAAGATGAGTATTGCCGATATCGCTATTGGCACCCAGTTTATTAATGCCGGATACGCTCAGTTTAAGCTTGATAGTGAGAAGTGGCCCAAACTAGGCGCTTACCTAGAGATGTTGTTACAACAGCCCTGCTTCGTCAAACGCATGGCCGAAGATGCCAAGCTTTTCGCATAAGAGCAGCAACAATTACGCACCAGTGCAGCTTATTAGAGTACGTTGCACCACCACTCTTGCTAACAGAGCGCTAGCAACAATCAATTACGTTGACGAATAAAGTAAATCGACACAGCGGTAAACAGCACACTTGGCAATAATGCACCAGCGATTGGCGGTAGCCGATAGACCAACGCGATTGGGCCAAAGATTTGGTTGGTCATATAAAAAGCAAAACCGGTCACAATACCCAATAATATTCTCGCCCCCATACTGACGCTACGCAGCGGTCCAAAGATAAACGACAAGGCCATAAACAACATCACCGCGATGGTGACTGGCTGAAAAATCTTACGCCAAAACGCCAGTTGATAACGCCCCGACTCCTGCTTGTTAGCTTTAAGGTAATCTAGATAATCGAGCAAGTCTTTAATCGCCAGATATTCAGGTCGCCTGACAGTAACCACGCCAAGCTTGTCCGGGGTTAAAGACGAATACCACCTCATGCTCGACTGTACAGTTTTGTTGATTTTGGTTGGGGTCATTTGCAACTCAGTCACATTGGCCAGCACCCAGGCATCTTTTTCAAATATGGCGTGACTGGCGTTGGTGATCCCCTTGAGAACCAAATCTTCACCAAATTTGTAAATAGTGATCTCATCCAACCTGCCGGTATCTTCTACCACCCCGATATGAACAAAATTAGCACCATCTTTGGCCCACACCCCTTGCTGAGCCGAGATTAAACTCCCTCCCGAAACCGCTTGAGCTTTAATTTGCCGGGCCACTTTTTGCGTCGCCGGAGCCACCCATTCGCCCACCACCATCACAGTGACAATCATCACCAAAGAGGCTTTCATTACCGACATGACGATATTAAACCGCGACAATCCCGCTGCCTGCATAACAATTAACTCGCTGTGACTAGCCAGTGAACCCAACCCAACTAACCCGCCAATGAGGGCAGCCATAGGAAAGAAAACTTCAATATCGGTGGGCATACTGTACATAGTAAACAACCCGGCGTGCAGGGCATCGTAATCGCCCTTGCCTATCAATTTAAGTTGCTCAATAAAGCGAAACAAGCCGCTGATACAGGTTAAAATCAGTAAGGTAAACAAGGTCGACGATAACACCGTGCGACCGATATAATTATCAAGAATTTTCATGCTTGCCCCTTCATTCCCAGCCAGGTTGCTCTGAACCGGGTGCCGATGGGCCGCCCCTTAAGAATTAAAAATGAACCAATAAACAGCCCCGTAAGATGCACCCACCACAATCCGATACTAGCCGGTATCTTGCCGTCATTAATCGCTGACTTACCAACAATTAATAAAATGAAATACCCCAGATACAAAACCAGAGCCGGTAACAATTTGGCATACTTGCCCTGACGAGGTTTGACGGCGCTTAATGGTACAGCAATGAAGGTTAACACAAATACCGTAATGGGAATGGCGATTCGCCATTGCAATTCTGCTCTGGCATCAGGCTGGTCATCATCAATTAAAGCAGAGGTAGGATAGGCACTAATTTTGCGCCGCTTACGTTCGACGGCTTGTTCTCTGATCTGAATTTCGTATTGACCAAATTCAACAATTTCATAGTTGGGCTGATCCACCTGGCCCTGATAACGTCGCCCCTGATTAAGGACTAGCTTT
>JBLHHD010000267.1:0-5052 GCA_047614605.1 Alteromonadaceae bacterium | reverse complement strand
TTCGCCAATCTCCCGCAAGTTTAATTCATCGTCATAATACAAAGACAGTACCATCATTTCACGTTCCGGCAAAGAGGCTATTGTACTGGCCAATGCTTTTTTAAATGCGATTGAAGCCATACCTTCAAAAGGCGTGTTTCGTTGATTATTCCCATCAACAACAATCACATCTTCGGTTACACCCAGATCCTCAATGCCAATGATTTTACCCGCACTGACTTCGTTAATCATATGATGGTATTCATCTATCGTAATATCAAGTTTTTCGGCAACTTCTGTATCTTTAACGTCACGTCCAAGTTGAGCTTCAAGTTCAGCGATGGTATTGGCTATTAATCTGCCGTTACGATGAACCGATCTTGGGGTCCAATCGCCACGACGAATTTCGTCAAGCATTGACCCTCTGATACGGATACCCGCATAGGTTTCAAAACTTGCGCCCTTAGTGCCGTCAAATTTCTTGCCAGCTTCGAGCAAACCAATCATACCCGATTGAATTAAATCATCAAGTTGCACACTTGCTGGCAATCTTACCAACAAATGTAATGCTATTCTTTTAACCAAACCAGCATGTCGCTCAACCAGCTGCTGCATTTGGTTGCCTGTACCGTATGCTAAAGCTTTACTCACATCTATACTCTTGTTGTCGGGGGCCGACTTAACAATTGTTCGACAAAAAAGGTTAAATTTCCTGCCGACTGACTCGGCACTGGCCAAGTCACAATTCTTGTGGCCAATGTCCGGTATGCAATTGATGCCGGTGATTTAGGAAATACCTCTACAATGGCCTTTTGTTTTCTTACCGATTTACGAATGTTTTCATCAAAAGGGATAATGGCGCTCAACTCCAGTGAAACATCCAAAAAACGGTCAGTTACCTTAGAAAGTTTAGCAAATAGCTCCTGACCTTCTCGTAAGCTTCGTACCATATTGGCTGCAATTTTGAATTTATAAACTTGGTGATTTCGATTGAGTAATTTAATCAGTGCATAAGCATCGGTAATTGAGGTGGGTTCATCGCATACTACCACCAGGATATCCTGGGCTGCACGGGAAAAACTCAATACCATATCAGAAATACCCGCCGCGGTATCAATAATTAACACATCATATTTACTGCGTAATTCGCTAAATGCTCTAATTAACCCCGCATGTTCTGCTGAGCTCAGTTCAACCATGGATTGGGAGCCGGAGGTTGCGGGGACGATTCTAATGCCCCCTGGACCTGTAACCAAAATATCATCCAATTCGCATTCTCCACTGAGAACATGAGACAGATTCTTTTCGACTCTTAAGCCAAGCATTACATCACAATTAGCTAAACCCAGGTCGGCATCAAGTACGAGTACTTTTTTACCCTGCATACCCAATGCAATTGCGACATTTAGCGAAACATTAGTTTTACCGACGCCGCCTTTGCCACCGGTAACGGCAATGACTTTAATCGCATGATTTGCAGATCGCTTATCCATCACGTTTTTACCGGTCTGATTGCTACCAGCCACACTGCGTGTTGAATTTTGAGTTGCGTTATTCATTGCACTAGTTTGTCTCATTTTCCTCAGGCCACTTGCTTGGTCAAGTACAAGGCTATCAATCATACATTCCTACCGCTTGGTTTTCATTATCTGAATACCATTGATGTTGGTTGTTATTGCTTTGCTTAAGCAATGTTTCGGCTTTTTTGATAATCTGTCCGCCATCGGCGACATCAATATCTTCCGGGACACGTTGCCCATTGGTTATATAACCTATTGGTAACCCATTTTGAATCGCAATGCTAATGATTTCGCCCAAACTCAGACATTCATCTATTTTGGTGAAAATACAGCCAGCCAGTGGAATTCGTTTAAAATGGATGACGCTCTCTTGCAATACATTATATTGAACTGTAGCAGACAATACCAAATAACTTTTTATTTTAACACGGGAATTTTTCATTAATGTAGTAAGTTGCTCGCAAAGCCTTATATCTCTTTGGCTCATTCCTGCTGTGTCAATTAAAATTAATTTGCGATTCCTCATTTGATATAAAACATTGGCCAAATCTTCTGCATTCTTGGCTACTTTAACGGGGCAGCCAATGATTTTACCAAAGGTTGCCAGTTGTTCATGAGCACCAATTCTAAAGGTATCGGTAGTAACCAATCCTACCTGATCAGCACCGTGCTGTTGTGCAAAACGGGCAGCCAGCTTAGCAACAGTAGTGGTTTTTCCGACACCAGTTGGACCAATCAAAGCAAAGACTCCGCCACGCGTCAATATTTCGTTATTGGTGGTATTTAGTTGTCCGTGGAGCATCTCAATTACATTTGCCCAGGCTTCGTGGTCCGGTAAACCATCAGGGATAAAACACGCCAGTTGGTCAGCAACTTGCTCGGTCAAGCCCATTTTTTTCAGTTGACTAATTAAAAAAGCACGGGTAGGATCCTTTCGCTCCATTTCCTGGTACATCAAACCAGACACCTGATGAGTAAGCAGTTTACGAATTGATTCCATTTCAGTTTTCATCATCGCCATTTGTTGTTTTTGTAATTCATAATCCATCCCGCCTCCAGAGCGAGCATGGGCAACCGGCTGAACCTGTGGTTCAGCCTCTGATTGCATAAAAGCCGGATTTAAACGTGATTGGTTGCTTTGCTGTTTAATTTGTTTGGATTGGCGGTTTAACAAAGACTCCAGGCTATCGGCAACAGGGGCTTCTTCTGGTTGTGCAAACGCTGCACCTAATTGAGCGTCGAATGCTGGTTCAAATGGCTGGTCGTCAAATTGACTAGCTTCATTGTACATATAGCTGCCTGAACGTGAAGCAGTCTGCTCTGAACGACTTTGTGCTTGCTGCTGGGCTTTGGCTTGCTGCTGGGCTTTGGCTTGCTGCTGGGCCCTGGCGACCTGCTGAGTGCTCACTGACTGCTGAGCGCCTTGTGAACCTTCTGACTGTTGGCCGTTTTGAGCGACGGGTTTGCGTGTCATTTTACCAATCGGCATTTGGATTTGTGGCTCAGGCTCTGCTGGTGCACGGTTAACCATATCATTTTCATCAATAGCAGCAACTAACTCGATACCGTTTGCCAGTTTTTTATTGGACATGATCACAGCTTCTGAACCCAGGGTTTCTTTGACTTCTTTTAAGGCTGTTCTCATGTCTTTAGCAAAAAAGCGTTTAATTTTCACTTTAAGCTCCTCAATTAGTGGTTACTGGCCGATGGAGTTAACAATCCTGATTTGTTTTTCATCTGGGATCTCCTGATACGAAATCACTCTTAATCCAGAGATAGTGTTCTTAACAAACCGGGATAGTACAGTACGCAACATTCCCGAGGTTAACAAGATGGAAGGTTCACCTGACATTTCCTGTTCATGATTGGCATTGGAAAGTGAAGTTTGGAGCCTTTCTGCTAACCCGGGTTCAATACCTGCACCCTGATTTCCTGATACTTGCATTGACTGGTGCAACATCTGTTCCAACTCAGGCGTCAATGTTATGACTGGGATCTCATTTGCATTGCCAACCGCGTCCTGGATGATCAATCTGCGCAGCGATATTCTTACCGCGGCCGTTAATACCTCTGGGTCTTGGCTCTTGGGACCATACTCAACCAAGGTCTGAATAATAGTGCGCATATCTCGAATTGGCACCCCTTCATTTAGCAAGTTTTGCAGCACTTTAACCACTGAGGTCAACGGTAATACGTCTGGCACCAAACCTTCAACCAGTTTCGGATGGCTTTTTTCCAGTTTATCCAGAAGGTTCTGAACTTCTTCATGACCAAGCAACAAAGCGGCGCTGTTCATCAATAATTGACTCAGGTGAGTTGCCACAACGGTGGCTGCATCAACCACAGTGTAACCCAGTGACTGAGCATGTTCTCTTTGGCTGGCGTTAACCCAAACCGCTTCCAGTCCGAAGGCCGGATCGGTAGTCGCCACCCCTTCAACATTACCAAACACCTGACCTGGGTTGATTGCCAGTTCGCTGTCATGACGTAACTCACTTTCGCCAACGCCAACACCCATTAATGAAATACGATAGTTGTTAGGCTCAAGGTCAAGGTTATCTCTGATATGCACCGGTGGTATCAAAAAGCCAAGTTCCTGTGACAGCTTCTTACGCACACCTTTAATACGATTAAGTAACTCTCCACCTTGAGACTTATCTACCAGCGGTATCAGGCGATAGCCCACTTCAAGGCCAATCACATCAACATGCTGAACATCATCCCAGCTAATTTCTTTTTGCTCCATTGGCGCTACATCGGTGGTTAATGGGGTATCCTCTTTAGGCTCAGGCCTGGCCGGCATACTCTTGGCAAATTTTGATTTAGGGTAGTAAGCAGCACCTAGAATCAAGATGGCAATGGAAATAAAGGCAAAGTGAGGCATTCCAGGGATAATCCCCATAATAAATAAAATACCCCCTGAAATATACAAAGCCCGTTCGTTAAGCAACTGTTTGGCAACCTGCTCACCCATATCCTGAGAATCGTTTTGTCGAGTTACAGCAATTGCGGTTCCAATCGATAGTAGCAATGAAGGTATTTGAGCAACCAAACCATCACCGATGGTCAGCAGGGTATAAATTTCCATAGCATCACCAAAGGCCAGGTCATGCTGGATCATGCCAATAAACAAACCACCGATGATATTGATCACCAATATAACAATACCCGCTATGGCATCGCCTTTGACAAACTTACTCGCACCATCCATTGAACCATAAAAATCCGCTTCATTAGTGATCTCTGTACGTCTTTTACGAGCATCCTCAGCAGAGATAAACCCAGCGTTTAAGTCAGCATCAATCGCCATTTGTTTACCGGGCATGGCATCAAGGGTAAATCGTGCGGTTACTTCTGATATACGACCAGCACCTTTGGTAATTACCACAAAGTTGATAATGATCAAAATCAAAAAGACCACCAGACCAACCGCATAATTACCACCAATGACCACCGAACCAAAAGCCGCGATAACTTGCCCCGCAGCATCACCACCATTATGCCCTTCGAGTAATACCACCCGGGTACTAGCCACGTTTAACGCCAGTCTAAG
>JBLHHD010000266.1:0-5057 GCA_047614605.1 Alteromonadaceae bacterium | reverse complement strand
CCGACCATATAAAGGTAAGTGGTGCCGTAGTAGTTGTTGCGACCTTCAGGCACGTTAGCCAAAAACTGGCTGACTTCAATTTCCATTCCCTGACCCACAGCCAAACTATTTACGCTGCCGTTAAGACCACGATTTTCGTTGATGGTTAACGAGTATTTGTACTGACCGCCAGATGAGCTGATTTGGTTGAGGTTATCATCAAAAGTGCCCTGTGCGACCTGCATCACGTTGTTTTCATAGTTACCATGGTATTCGGCAACCGTATTCATACCAGAATACCAGGCTCTGAACTCTCTAACCCCCAGTTTCCACTCAGTAACAAAGTTAATTTCGATGGTCGAGCCACCTTTTGCGACAAAATCAACAAACTCAAACCGTGCGGTACGATGGGTCCAGTAATGAGTCAGGTAATGATCATAAGACTGAAATTGGTCTTCTTTGGCGTGGCGATCACGACCTCGATCAGCAAACCGAGTGATTATGGCATCGCCCCGATCAAAGTGTATCGCTTGCTCTAACACTGTACCTTGTCCGTACAAAGGCACTACATTACCTAGATCTGGTGGTGTAGTCACTTCACAACCCACCGAATCAACCGTTGCACCTGCTGGGGTATTAGGACACTGATCGATATCATCCGTTACGCCATCATTATCGGCATCACCAACCGGTGGAACAGTCACTTCACAACCAACTGGATCAACCGTTGCACCCGCTGGAGTATTAGGACACTGATCGATATCATCAGTTACGCCGTCATTGTCCGTATCACCAATTGGCGGCACAATCACTTCACAACCAACTGAATCAACCGTTGCACCCGCTGGAGTATTAGGACACTGATCAATATCATCAGTTACGCCGTCATTGTCCGTATCGACAACTGGTGTACCGCCACCCATGGTATAGGTTGCTAGCTCAGTATCAACAACAGGACCTTCATCACTTAAGTAGGTAAACCAGTAATTGATCGTATCTGCTTCAGACAATCCAGTAAGCACTTTGGTATTTTGATTGTTTGCAATGCTCATACGCACATTTTGCTGTAAATCACTGTTAACGATGTAATGAACATCTGCCCAACGATTAGTATTAACATAAAACGTCGCGCTGCTATTACTGGTTTGATTTAAGCCAGTAATACTAGTCACTAAGGCACAACCATTACCATCAACCTCCGTCCCTGAAGGTGTATTAGCACACGAATCTTGGCTATCAATAACGCCGTCATTATCACTATCAGGTGCAGCAGAAATAGCAAGCCAGTTGAGGTTAAACTCACCGCCGTCAACGGCAACACGTAATGTATGTGTCCCTTGGGTGGCACTAAATTGTGATACCTGATGAGTTTCAAAAGCTTGCCAGCCACCGGTATAAGCCACATTGTCCGTACCAATCACATTACCATTAAGTAATAATGTATAACTTGCAGCACCTGCATTTGAGGCAACCCGAGTGGAGATATCATAAATGCCCGCCCCCAGTGTTACTGAGTATTCGAGCCATTCGCCAGCAGCAGTCCAGCCGACATTGTAGCCACCATTGGTATCGCTAGTGGCTTCAATATCAACATTATCTGTACGATACTGTCCACCATTATTGCCGGGACTGGTATCAAAATAATTGCTGTAATCCTCGGCTTGTACCAACACCTGCTCAGTAGCCGCTTGTGCCTGACCCACCACACCTTGACCCACCACACATAGCGTTAATCCCGCCAGCGTAGAAGACCAAGACCGTCGTCTTGTTAACTTGTTATTATTCATTAGATTTCCTGTTGTGTTACCTGCGCCTAACAACCTATCAACGGAAAGTTCCGTAAATCATAAGCAATGTAAGCGCTTACATTTTTAGCAAAATAAAGAGCGCTCACATTAAAAACAATTTTGACACATAAAATGAAAGCGCTTTCATCACCTTACACCCAAAACAACGATTTCGCAACGGTTTATTAACAAAACAATCAACGTTTTAACCTTCCCAACGTTTTGCTTTTTAGCCGATGGCAATCAAGGTGTTTATTCTCTATGATAGATAGCCATGAGACCTTAAAATTGACGACATTAAGAGCCAATAAAACCATGTATCATATTGAATTTATTACCGAAGAGGGTTGGGAAACGGCCTTTGCCTCTAGCCATAAAGCCGCTTGTTTGCTGGCTGATGCGCTACAAGATGCTTGTGGCGACGATATCCGCGCTTATTATATCCAACCTGCCGCCATGGATATTGAAGAGGGCGGTGCTCCTCTAATTAAACCCCTTGAGTGGCAAAAGCACGTTGAAGATGGATTATATGTAAAATGAAAAAACGGCCTACCTCGCGAAATCTTTTAAGCCTACTAATTCTTTCAATGGGCCTTTTACTCGGCTGGTTGCTCATCAACCCGGCTTATAGCCATGAAGAAGACTACAGCTCTGGCCCTTACTTACCAACACTTGCGATCAAACCCACTCAGGCTACTGATGGTTACGTCGGTCAGTTAGCCAAACCTATTACCAATAATGCCGTCGCCAGTGCGAAAACCAGTGCAGGCTGGCAACTGTTTTCGTTTAATGGTTTGCAACCGGGCAAAGACTACCAGGCAGTGAGCCACCTTGCGATGCAATTTGATTTGGACTCAGGCAAAAGCACCGTCATTGATAACGTACCCTTTAAAGCAGGTCGTTTAGCCAGCATTGCCGCGACGGTTAATAACCAGATTTATTTGTTTGGTGGTTATACGGTTAGCAAAGATCACCAGGAAGTGTCAATGACGGATGTTTATCGCTTTGATCCCTCCCATCAGGCTTTTTCATTATTCAGCCAAATGCCAACCTCAGTCGACGACAGCGTGGCACTGGTATATCAGGACCGTTATATCTATCTGGTCAGTGGCTGGCACAATGAGGGTAATATCAGCGACGTACAAATACTCGATACCCAAACCAAGCAATGGTTTAAAGGCACCCCTTTTCCCGGCAAACCGGTATTTGGCCACGCCGCCGGTATTGTTGGTCATCAAATGGTGATTGTTGATGGGGTAAAAGTCGCCGCAATTATCGATGGCAAACGTCAGTACAAGATGTCACCTGAGTCTTATATAGGTGCTATTGATAAACACGATTTTCGTAAAATCGCCTGGCAAACCTTGCCGTCCCATCCGGGTAAAGCCAAATATCGAATGGCAGCTACCGGTGTTGTAGCAAAAGGTAAAATCATTTTTGCCAACGGCAGCGACAATCCGTACAACTATAATGGCATTGGCTATAACGGCACCCCGAGCAAACCGGCTAATGAGGTGTTTGCCTGGGATATAAAATCGGCCAGCTGGCAGCGTTTGGCTCCTTTTGCTTTTGCTTCGATGGACCACCGGGCAATGATTGCTATTAACAACACGCTTTATATTGTTGGTGGCATGTCGGCACATCAACAAGTGTCCGCCAAAGTATTGAGTTATACTATTAATTAACGCAAAGCGAAGAACATTATGTCAGTCTATTTTAATAGCGAACAAAAACAAGACGTCTTGACCATCACTGTTTTTGGTTATTTTGATAACCGCTTATCCCAAGCAATAGCCGAACTTTATCCGCTTAAAGAGACCCCTAAAAAAGTCGTGGTTAATCTAGAAAACACCGATTACATCGATAGTACCGGGCTAGGATTATTAATTGGTCTGAAAAAACACTTCAAATGCGACAAAATCAACTTTCGTTTAATCAACTGTAATACCACCATTGCCACGTTTTTTGAGGTGGTACGCTTTGATAAATTATTCACCATTGAACGAGGCTCAGGTTTAATTGAAAGTGATTAAGGTCACTGGTGGACATATAACCTTAGGGCAGCCCTTGCACTACTCAGTGTATAATAATGGTGGTGAGTTATTGCTCAAAAAAGGCCATATCATTACCACCAAACACCCACGTAAAATAATCCTTATTCCCGGCCCCCCTGACGCCAACGAACTCAACCCCAACAGTGTGACTAGTTACAACCCAGAAAATATTTTTAAGCTCAAAACCCTTTGGTTAAGCGAGCTTTATGCCTTGTTGATCAGCCGTAAAAAAGTCACCATACATCATTTCAGTCATCGTATACTGAGCCTGTTTCTGCAAGTTCAACTGCAAGTCGAACACCAGCAGGACGCCGTTTTGGGGGCGCTGAAAATTGACTTTGAGAATGATTATGGACTGAACCACGCACTGCACTGTGCGGTTATCAGCAAAATGATCGCCAAACGAATTGGTCTGAACCAGATTGAACGGCTGGTGATTGTAGCAGCGGCATTAAGCCACGACATCGGCATCATTGTTGAGCAAGAGGTTTATCACCAGCAAACTCAACCGTTAAGTGAACAGCAACAAAACGAAATTAAACAACACCCGTTGCTCAGTGAAACCCGGCTACGCAAGTTGGGCGTTGATAATGAGCGCCGGCTCGACATCGCCAAACACCACCACGAAAGACTCGACGGCAGCGGTTACCCGGATCAACTGACCGGTGAGCACATCAGTGTCCCAGCCCGAGCATTGGCCATCGCCGATATTTACTGTGCCATCGTCCACCCGACCTTGTTTCGACCAGAAAACTCTGGGGAACACGCAGTGGTTGTCGCCCATGGCTCACATTCCCAAATTCCGCTGGTCAGTGCGTTGATTTCGCCACAAGGTACACTGTATTTGAGGCCAAAACCCGGGGTGTTCGCGCAACAAGACAACCATATTATTAAAGAAGAATCCTTGAGCAAATATAATATGTTGCTCGAACCGATTGAAAAATTATGGATAAAAAGATGATTCAACACCCGTTAACGATCACCCGTTTTGCTTTACGTTTTACCAGTCATTTTGCCAGTCGTTTTGCAATAGTAGCCTTGGCAATTACCCTGACCAGTTGCTCAACCACCGAGCAAAGCCGCATCGCCAAAGCCATTCTTTCTGATTCTCCCAAAGCAGCGCTAGAAAAGTATGTGCTGAGCAAATCCAAACAATATGCCGAGTCTCCAGGGCAACTGATCAGCGATATTAAATCATTCAGTCAGTTGGTTAGCGACTTAAAAGCAGCGACTCAGG
>JBLHHD010000265.1:0-5062 GCA_047614605.1 Alteromonadaceae bacterium | reverse complement strand
GTTGCGAATTCACTTTTTGTTTATCATTAAACCAGAATATTCTCAATTTTTAGACATTCTGGTGAGTCTATTTTCTAACCATATGACGCTCTAGTACGCCATACCACGGGCAGTCACAGGCCAGACGCATTCGACCACACCGTTACGCACACCCACATACCAGTCATAGATATTACAGGTAGGATCACAATGGCCAGGGATGAGTTTGAGTTTTTCATTGAGCTTGAGCAAGTTATCCGGGTCTGAGATCACCCCATGCTCATCAGAACATTTAATATATTCAACGTCCTTACGATTAAAAATGACCGGTAAGCCCGAATCAACACTTTGTGCTTTTAAACCTGCATCACAAATGGCAAGATGGACCTTGGTTTTTGACATAATGGCAGTGTAGATAAACAAGCTGTTTTCGAATTCAGAAATGAACCCGCCACCGGTATCTTTAACCCGCTGGTAATCAGCATCCATAAAGACATAAGAGCCACATTGCATTTCGTTATAGACGCCTGAAGAGCCTTCGAAGTAATAAGTACCAGTACCCGCACCGCCGATAATGTCACACTCAAGACCAACCGCTTTGAGCATATCAACTGATTTAGCCACCAGATCTATTGCCGCGTCTATTTTGCCTTTACGCTCGGTAAAGTCATGAACATGTTGAGCAGCCCCTTGATAAGCCTGAATACCACCGAACGTCAAACCATCACTGGCGGCAATTTTTTGTGCCAAATCAACCACTGGCTGACCCGATTGCACCCCGCAACGGCCTGCACCACAGTCGATCTCGACCAGACATTCGAGTGTTACGCCCGCTTTAAGTGCCGCTGCCGATAGGTCATCAATATTGCCTGAGTCATCAACACACACCAGAACTCTGGCTTTGTGCGCCAAATTAGCCATACGTTCAATTTTTTTAAGGTCTACTACCTGATTGGAGACCAGCACATCTTTTACCCCACCGGCAACAATCGCCTCAGCTTCTGAGACTTTTTGACAGCACACTCCACAAGCACCACCATGTTCAATTTGATACAAAGCAATGTCTGCTGATTTATGGGTTTTGGCGTGGATACGGTGGCGAATGCCTTTTTCTTTAATGAAATCCCCCATGATCTTGACGTTCTTTTCAAAGGCATCCAAGTCAATAATTAACGACGGTGTCGCCACATCTTCGAGTTTCATGCCTACTTCGGCGGGGACATTTAGTCCGACAACTAATGCGGATGAGTTAGTACTCGCATTCATCTTTATCTCTCCTAGTTAATTCTTATCCTGAAAGGCTAATTTTTATGCTAGTAAAATTAACTTGTTATCAGAATGAAATCATTACTTATTAATTAATTAATAACCTTACGACTTCGCTGCATAGCGCCCACTCTGACATTTGCCAGAGCCAAAACCGTGTTTTACAATGGACACTAATTTAGCCTTACATCCAAGGCAGTTTCTCAAGGTCAACGTTACCGCCAGTCAAGATCACGCCGACTCGTTTACCAGCAAACAATCCTTTATTTTTAAGGATTGTAGCCAGAGCCACAGCACTAGAGGGTTCGATGACAATTTTCATTCGCTGCCAGGTAATATACATGGCATCAATGATCTCTTCTTCGGTAGCCAGCAGCACATCAGTTACATATTTTGAAACGAAGTGCCAGGTACGCGGTCGCATACTCACTTTAAGCCCGTCAGCAACGGTTTGCGGTGAATCGTCTTCAATGATTTCACCCGCATGAAAAGAGCGGTAAACATCATCCGCATTTTTCGGCTCGGCAGCATAAATTTTGGTTGTTGGTGACACATTGGACAAGCTCAGACAGGTGCCTGAGATCATACCGCCGCCACCAATTGGCGCAACTACGCAATCAAGGTTAGCCACCTCTTCGGCTAATTCGAGCGCACAAGTGCCCTGCCCGGCAATAACCCGGTGATCGTTATAGGGATGAACAAAATCAGCCCCCGTACGGGCAACTAATTCCTCAAGCATTGCCTCCCGAGCGGCTGTAGATGGTTCACATTCGAGTACTTCACCACCATAACCACGTACCGCCGCTTTTTTCGCTTCGGGTGCCGTACGAGGCATAACCACGGTGGCTTTAATCCCTCGTCTGCCAGCGGCATAACTCAGTGATAATGCATGATTACCTGACGAATGGCTGGCAACCCCTTTTGCTGCTTGCTCTTCGCTCAGACCAAACACTGCATTGGATGCACCACGCACCTTAAAGGCACCGGCTTTTTGGAAGTTTTCGCATTTAAAAAACAGTTGTGCACCCGTCAGTTGGTTAAGGTAACTTGATGTCAGTACCGGGGTGCGGTGAATATAAGGTTTAATTAAAATATGGGCCGCTTTGACGTCATCGAAAGTGGGAATGTATAAATCAGAAGTGGTAGACATTTTGTTGCTTTCTCCTGCTTGAAACTATTTATTACTATCGGTTTAACTTGACCCCCACGGTTTTGTGGACGTCTTCGATAGCCTAAATACTAGCAGGACAATGGGATTTTACAATTTTTCTGAAAAATATTTGTGCCCAGACGGGTTGATTAATAAGTAATTGAAAAATAGGCTGTTTGAGGGTACGAGGGCTGCGTTTCTGCAACCCCATGATGCTTTATAACAAGGTCGGTTTATAACGAACCAGCGCCAATCTGCTGATCTAAAAATGCCAATATTTTAGTGTACACTTTAAGCCGGTTGGCCGGATCATAATAACCATGATCTTCGTTGCCAATACTCAGCCACTGGTATTTTTTGTCGATATCATCAAACGCATCTTTTAATGATTCTACTTGTGCCATCGGTGCACGTGCGTCCTGTTCACCATGGATCAACAATACCTGGGCTTTGATTTTAGCCACATTAAATACTGGTGAGCGACTTTTTAAATCCGCCGTGTCAGTCCCTAAAACATCTTTGCAATAGGCCACACTAGAGTCAAAATCCAGAGCGTCACCCTTTTCAAACATCATCGGCAGATTATAAACCCCAGCTGAGCCTACCACAAATCGATACAAATCTAGCTCTCTTACCGCGCCCATCAATGAGGCATAACCACCATAACTGGCTCCATACATACAAACTCGTCCAGCATCTGCAACCCCTTGGGTGATCATCGCTTTGGTGGCATCCGTCAGGTCATCCTGCATTAAAGTGCCCCACTTCTTATAACCCGCTTGTTCAAATGTCTGACCGTAGCCACCACTACCCCGATAGTTGACCTGTAATACCGCATAACCTCGGTTTGCCAGTAATTGAACTTCCCAGTCGTATGACCAGTGATCTCTAACCCCATGAGGACCGCCATGTGGCAGTACTACCATCGGCAAGTTTTTGTCTGTGCCCTTTGGCGTAGTCAAATAACCGTGAACGGTTGCCCCGTCACGAGTTTTAACGGTGATCCCTTTAGTGGTTGCCATAGCCGCCGGGTCCAACCATTCATAATTGCTGATTAAATAGTTAACCCCATTTTTTTTCGATCAAACAGGTAATAATCACCCGCATTGGTTTCAGAGCGGGCCTTAATTATCACTGTATTGGCATCTTTGGTGGCACTGGTCAGCACAATATCACTGCCTTCAAAAGTGGCCATCATTGAGCGATGAACTTTTACTGCCCGATTGCTCTTGTCAAAACATTCATAGTTAGGCAGCCCCTTGTCAGTACCGGCACCAACAACCACACTGGAGTCAAAATCATAAACATAATGAGAAACATCCACTTGTTCATCATGAAACAGCTTGGTGGTTTTTTGAGTTTTAAAGTCGTGTAAGTAAACGGCTCGCGTACCATCACCGACATTCGCCTCAAGGTAAACACTATTATTATCACTGCTAAAACCAACGGGAACGATTTTTTCACCGACAAAATCGTTGATGCTAAACAAGGCCCATTCATCATCTGCTTTAGCCTTATAAGCAATTCGATGATTGCTTTGTTTATCAATCCCTACAGAAAAGCGCACCACACCCGCATTGTCAGTGATACCGTCATCCAATGGCATATAAAGGTTACCCAGTTTCTTCTTTTTACCTGTGTAAACATTTACCCGATAAACAATGGGTTTGGCTGATTGATTGAGAAACCAGCGTACTGCGGTCTCACTCCAGGGGTAAAATGCCACCAAGATGTGTTTGTCGTCCCCTTTGAGCAAATCAATAATTTGATTATTGCCCATATCAGCTTTACGGACTTTTTTATTTGAACCAGCCGCCTGCTCTCCTGCTTTTGGGCCAAAAATAATTTTTCGCTTGCCACCGTCAACATCGGCAGCGTAGATATTGTTACCCCTATGAACCTGTTTGTTCCACGCATAGCTGGTAGTGGTGGTGTAAATAACCCGTTCATCACTGACCCAAAAAACATCACCGACCGCTTTACCTTCTTTTTTGGAACCCACCCCAAATGCGGCTATAGGCTTTAGCTTGGTGCTGTCCAAAATAGCCAGTTTACCGGCCCCTTTAGATTGTAATTTCAGTGCTATATATTCGCCACCAGGTGATACCTTAAGAGCGCCTGCCCCGGGTAGTTTAGCAAAGTTCTCGATGCTAATCGGTTTGGCGGCTAGTGCATTAAATGTCAATGCCGCTAATGCCATTAGCAACCCACCCAGCAATCGTGATTTTGATGTGCTCATTGGTCTTTTGTCCTTAAATTGATCTGTTTATCGGTCTTAACGTCCCCGTTTGGACCCAATAATATAAAAAGTAGGCTATTGTCGTTTTTTTATTAGCAAAAAGCAACTGGGTTTATATTATATGAACAAGGTGGAGGGGTATTAAACACAGCTCTTAATTATTGACGTTGATAAATAAAACCTTCAACAAAAAAAACCGCCAACAAAAATTCCCTTTACAACCCTCACCATTGTCGATACATTACCCAGCAAAAATCGCCACAACAATAAAAACAGAGAAAAAAATGTCCTCGTTCACCCAAAAACGTCAGCTTTTACTGGCCTTATTATTTACGTGCATTACTGCCAGTAGTTTTGCACAAGACCAAGATCACGCCGCTCAAACCACCGACGCCGAAACGCAAACCACCGACGTCGAAACCCAAGAT
>JBLHHD010000264.1:0-5062 GCA_047614605.1 Alteromonadaceae bacterium | reverse complement strand
GCTTCGGGATACTGACCATTTTTCTGAGCATTAATGATTTTAACATAAGGATCATCAGCAGCACTGACCAAGCCACTAACTATCCAGTTGACAGTCAAACTGGCCATCAGGTATTTCACGCTAAATCTTTTCATTGACGAAGACCAAAATTAACATTAATAAAGGTAAATAAACCCAAAAGAATAATCCTTGATAATCATATCAGCTAAACTTTTGATTTACATCCACAAGCTGAGTTACCAGCAATTCTCGCTCCAAATAAGAGGCACAACATTCTATACCTAAATAGCTAATATCTAGCCGGTGTTAGATCTATTCATCGGCAGTACTGGCGGATTATTTTTTCTTTCGAGCAGGGGTTATCCTACACAGCCGAGTTAATTTTGGGGCCATAAACTTCACTTTGGTTAATTTTAGACCAAGGTAATTCTTTCGTGTTGTGGGCCTAGGCACAAATCAAGTAGCCAGTACCAGTCCTGCACTATAAACAGGCACGGCACATGCCTTATACGCGCCCACAGATCCCGTTTTGAGCCGAACCTCACCCTGCATTGTTGGTACCCATCGTCACACAGTGCCATTATTTGATGTCATGTAAATGCCAACAGAATTAATAGATATAGGTTGTGAGCCAGGTGCTGTTTGCCATGGCCAACGTTGTGCTTCATGCTATACCCTTGGTTTTTCAGGGTATTAAAGCATTCATTTCTATGAGATCAAACAACGGTTGGGTCTCATCTAACGCCTTGATATAAAGCTACTTGCCTTAAAATTCAGCAACTAATTATCTCATCCATAATTACCTTATTTCAATTCAAAATCAATGAAAATGAATCAATTTCACTAAATTACACCCAATTTAAAACAATTTAGGTCGTATTTGAAGGTTAAGTGTTAGGTAGGTAGTTAGTTAAAATAAACACTATATAACTAACTATCGTGAGCTTACGAGAGTATAGCGCAACTATCTATGAGGAATGTGCCTTAACGGCATTTTTATCTAAAAAGGATAAATCCAATATCTAATCATCGGCACTTACATCATCGGTTTTCTGTGTAATTCCATGGTAAATAACTCTGCGGATCGGCTTTTACTTTTCCCTGCTCCTGCTGCACGACATTGAGTAATCAAAAACATTCGCGTTGGCCTTTGTCACCGTCGCGATCACCGATGTCACAATATCTGCAATACTGGCACCGTGTAATGTTTTGTAGAACATTTGCATTTTTTCGGTCTCGAATTTTCAGTTTAAGCTGCGCTTCCATTTCATTATTATCCCGCTTGGCACCTTCGACCCAGCAGAAACTGGTGAGTGCTTCATAATGCTTGTCAAAGTAGCGGATGGCTTTACCCAAACCACTATTTTCTTCTACCGTTTTGTGTTTTAAATGCCGATTGCCCCACATTTCTCCATATAGCTCAAGCACCCATTCGACTTGTTCTGGAAAGTGACTTATTACGTCAACATATTCTCTGCGCCCATGGGCGTTACACAACGAATTCACCGACGGGGTCTGTGTCGGGGTATTGCTGGATAAGGCGTCACTCATGATGATCGGTTTTACCATGGATGGATTTCTATTGCTCAGCACGCTATCGATAAACGCTCCGGCGTGTCCAATGTCCGTTTCAAATAACACGATTTTTCGTTCATCTGCCATGGTGGCAATTAATTCGGAAGTGTAAACGCCTGTTCTCAATCGCATTTTAGTGCCGTTGCGTTGCGGTTTCATTATCGGTTGCTGTTCCAGGATACGATTGGTTGGTACTGCGTATTTGGCCAATTATCTTGGTTGGATGAGGATGATGGAGGATAAGGGAAACAAAAAGTCCCTGTCATTAGACATGCTGCTTTGCTGCTCATTTGAGTTTTCCTAAACGATTGAATAATATTGATAAATTAGAAGGAAATGAAAGAACAACAGTTAACGCTAATACAGCCTTATACAACCAGCGCCAATGGCACAAATAATAGCCACCTCAAAAGAGCATAAATCAATCCAGATCAACCCAAAGGTCAGGGATATTTTCCTCAATCAATTCGGTCATACTAACGCTGGTAATGCCATGCTCCTGGCCCACTTCATAAGCAAACCGTGACGCCTGATTGGTACGGGCGATGATCATCGCTTCAGGATATTTTGAGCGTAGCCAAATCGCTGTTCTGAGGTTTTCTTGCTCTGCCCCGGTGCCAAGGATGATCACCGCCGAGCTAGCATTAAGATCAATCTTTTGCTGTAACTGCTTCCACACTCTGGGGTGTGAAATATCTCCTTCAAACACCGAACGTTTATATTGACCGTCATATTTGACTTGCTCATCGGCCACCATAATTCGACGTTTGGCATCCACATCAATGATAGCGACACCCTCAATTTCTTTTAATGCATGTTTTTGTAGCTCTTCAAGGATAGTTTGCCCAAAGCGACCAAAACCCGCCACAACAACCAAGTCTCGGGGTTTGGTTTGGCGGAAGTAACCAATCAGATGGTTTTTTACCAACCCCGAAGCTGCCAGATGATAAGAGTTAAAAGGATGACACAACTGAGCGACCCGGGAGCTTTCCATCGAACGCATAAAACGCAGATCATCACAATGCATCACCATATTAGGCCCCATCTCGGGATTGTATTGAATAATCTTATGTGCCGCTTCATAACTTTGAAAATTATCATTACCCATCATCAAAATTTTCTGTGCTTTGCTGATCCGCAACTGATTTAAAAAGTAATCATGGGTGATATCGCCGATTAAAATATAGACCTTAAACAACTGTTTAAGCTCTTCTTCTTTAACCCGATCAAGTGAATTATCAACCACCACAATAGGTATGCGAGGATGTTTTTGACGTAATACTTTGAGGTAACTTACCGTCAAATCGGTGGTACCAACAATAATAATATGATTTTTAATCCGCCGAAGTTGCCAGTGTTTGGGAGCAAAGGCATGAAACAATGCTTCGAGTAACGCCGAAGCCGCAATAAAAGGCGAACCAATATAGGCAATCCACATTAACACCCGGGCATAATCAGGCCCTCCTATTGGCATACCTATATCTAAGCCTCCCATGACAAACAGGCCAACACTATAATAGGCTTTGGTGAGAATTCCCGCGTTTACCACATCAACTCTTTCGCTGAGCGAAACACCCAGTGACAGGCCACTAAAAGCACAAAAAAACAATACTACGGCAACCAAACTACGCCAACCAAGGCGAAAAGAAGCTTGTTGGTTAAATCCCATTTTAAATCAATAAGGTTATAGGTAAGTGACTGCATTCTACTCCAGTCAATTTAAAGCTCAATTAAAAATTTGAACGAAAAAATGCCGTGCCTGTAAACTGTGTCTACACTTAAGGCTTATTATAGTTAGGAGAAAGCCATGAACAAACCTCAAGTCGCCTCTGACCGTCCCATTGCCGTCGAAGTAGAAGAGGGCCGCTGTTATTTATGGTGTGCTTGTGGCAAAAGCAAAAAACAACCCTGGTGCGACGGTGCCCACCAAGGCACTGGTATTGCCCCCGTAGCTTATCAGGCAGACGCCAACAAAACCGTGTACTTATGCAATTGCAAACAAACCACCCATGCCCCCATGTGTGACGGTGCCCACCAGCAACTCAATGATGGTGGACGAGACAAATATTACCAGCGTTAAGCGAAACCCAGTCAATGAAATTTATTCAACCACTGATATTACTGCTTTGCACAAGTGTGTTATTTGCTTGTGGCTCAACGCCAAAATCCCAGCCAACACCAGTCAGTAAACCAACACCGGTCAGCAAACCCAGGCTCACACTTTATTTAAAAGGTGATTTTAACCAATGGGAAGTCAAACCTAACTATCAGCTTGAGCGAGTCAGCCCGGCGGTTTATGCGGCTCCAGCCAATTTGCAGCAAGATAAGACGTATGAATTTTTGTTCGCTGCCAGAGACCCTTCACAGCCGGGAGGAAATTGCGGTTATCGCCAGTTAGAATATCAAACCTTAAAACTCAACGAACGCACCCATGCACGCTGCACTGGGATTGTGTTTGAAAGCTTTAAATTCACTCCATCGGCTACCGGGGTGTTTGAGTTTTTTGTTGATTTTGTCAACGCTGAGTTACCCGTGGTTTATGTTCGCCGGGTTTTTTAGGGGTTACAAACCTTTACGCAGTAAATACTGATAAGGCATCGTAGTGGTTTGCACTTTGATTAAGGTGTGATCCATAAAACGGCAAAAACTCGGAATATCCCGGGCAGTTGACGGATCATCGGCGACGATAGCCAAAGTTTCACCATCAAGCATTTTTCTGACAATGCCACGAATGAGCATTACCGGTTCGGGGCAGCGTTTGCCTACGGCGTTTAATTGATAATTGGCTTCGGTAAATTCCACGATGTTTTCTAAGAGGCTTTAGGCTAATTGATTTGCGGGTAGTGTAAAACGGTTGGGTCAATAAGACAAATGCTTAAGATCGAGTTTTAACCTCAGGATAAGCACTAAGCCTGCCTGAGCGATCAATGGTAACCAGCTTGCCCCCAAGCTTAACCACAGCCTGCGGCCCTTCATCGGTATCGCGAATAAACGCCAGCTCACATTTGTCATGGTTGCATTCACCCAAAGCAAACGTTTGCGAAGCATTCAATAAAGCCAACATTTCATCGCTGCTCAATTGCTTAATACGTTTTTCAATCGCCATAACACCATCTTGAAAAAATCAACTCCATTGGATCAACTTAGTTCAGTTTTGTTTAAAAGGCAAACAGGCTAATGTGAGAATTCAGACAGGGGTTAATGATTGATCGAGTTTGTCGAGTAATACCAGTTTGACCCGATCACATATTTCATCTTCTAACTGGCCAGAAATTCTGGCACCGAGGTTTCTTAAGAAAAAACTAATCTCTACCTTATCTGTATCAGGTAACTCAGGGTTAACCGGTGCATGGACAATATAAAAGATTTCCTGATTACCCACTAAGCACAGCTTCCGACAATGCTGTATATAATATTAGTAAATAGTGCTATACTGTATATAGTACCAGTTAATGATGGGGTATCGAAAATGTCTAAGAACGAAGTG